>JAJYDT010000090.1 GCA_021777335.1 Pseudomonadota bacterium
TGTCGCGCTCAAATCCCTCATACAGCGGTCGTTCGGTCAACGGCTACTCTGCCCATTTTCCCAGATAAGCGTTGATTATATCGATCACGGCCTGCGCCTTGATCACGAGCCCAAGATCAATCATTTCCGATCCCACCACTACTCCTGCATCATTGGCAGGAACCGGAGCTGGCACCACGTGATTGGCTTCCTCCCGGAAAAACACCGCCGCAATCACCCCGGCGAACAGGAACTTGCGACGCAAGATCTGTCGGGGTCGCAGCGTGTCTGGCTGATAGATGAAAACCGGGCTACCGCTCGAGCCGGGATAAACCGCCGCATCAATCAGGAACTCCGGACGTCCTTCGAAATCGAGCATCATGGGTGTGGCCGTCGTCCCGCGACGCAGTATGGGCATCAGGTTGACCTGATCCCAGACCCCGCTTGGATAGCCGACAAACAGTACCTCTTCCAGTGCGTCGAGGACATGCAGCGCCGCAGCATCTGGTACCAGGCAAGTATCGATCACATGGTAATAAAGCTCAAGACCTTGCTCACGCGCCGCCTGCTCAAGCGGCCGCATCGGAATGATCGCAAGATCTGTCTCAGGGTCCGGATGCAGAAACCAGGCGTGCGGGAAATCGTCGATGTGGAGCTCGAACCGCTGTCCGATAAGCGGTCGACCACCGCGTTTCTGCGTGAATACGAGGCCGCCGCGACGCACGTTTTCCACCAGATGACGGTTGGTGACGATAAACGTATGGTTTCCGCGCACATGGGCGTGGCTCACGACAAACGCTGTGCCGGAACCTGCGCTGCCGTCCTCAAGCTCTGTATCCACACGGACGGTATTAAACAGCAGCTTCTTGCTGAGCGAGTTGATTTCCATGTGTCTCAGAACCCCACGTGCCGTCGCCGGGCGCGCAACGAAATACTCCCCGCCCCTCCATGCCCCCCCACGCCGAAGCGGCTCATGCGCCACCCTGCGCGTGACGGTTGAGGTCCTCAATGGCGTTCGCCACCGCACGCGACGCCTCCTCCGCCTCTGCCTCGTTACCCATCATCGTCAACCGTCCGAAGTTTCCGAATGGCTTCACATCGACGAGCGTGACATGCGCTGCCTTCTCCGCTTCATTTGCCGCATAGACCGCGTAGCCCGCAGGCTCCACCTCGAGAATGAACATAGTTTTTCCAGGCAGGATCATCGAGCCCTTGCGCAGCTGACGGTTGATCAAAGTGGTGTGATCCGGAGTCACGCCGCAGATGATCTCGCTCCAGGCGATACGGCAAGGCATACGCGTTTCCATCGTCGTATTCAGCTGACGAAGGACGATCATACCCGCCTCCAGAACCTCGCTCTGATTCCGGTAGTGGATCTCCATCGAGCCGAACGACCGTTCCACGACCTGCTCCCCAAGGTGCACATTGGTTTCCTTGAGGGCGATATCCGACAGCCGATGCACCGCCATGCCCGGAGCCACCTCGATCCACATACAGGCATCCCCCGGGACCGGCAGGAATCCTTGCGATGACGTGGCCAGATAGGATGCGAGCTGCGGCTGCAGAGAATCTATAAAGACAAAGGTGCGCAGGGTGACCAACATGGATTATCTCGTGAGCCCCATGTACAGCGTGGGCAGCTTCTCCGGCAGACGGTCCACCTGATCAAGCACCGTGAAATTCTTTGCACCAAAAATGCGTGAGACGTACTGATCCGCGTGTGGATCGAGCGACAGGGCGTACGTGGTGATACCTTCCCGAGCCAGCTCATCCACCGCCCGCTTGGTGTCAAACCTCAGGTACTGCGGGTCGCGTACATCGTTGTCCGCCGGCTCGCCGTCAGTGATGATGAACAGCACCTTCTTGTTCTTGCGCTGTTCCCGAAGCACCGAGCCCGCATGACGCAGCGCCGCGCCCATGCGTGTCGAAAAGGAACCCTTCATGCCCGCGAGCCGCGTCTTGACAAGATCATTATAGGGCTGGTCGAAATCCTTGAACCGGTAGTAGTGCACGTCATGGCGCCCGTCGGAACAAAAGCCGTGCACCGCGAACGGATCCCCGATCCGATCCATCGCATCACACAGCAGCACGGTGGCAGCACGCGTCAGGTCCATCACGGTGTAGTCATGACCACGTACCTTGTCGTTGGAGGACTCGGACATATCGAGCAGCACCATGACCGCGAGATCACGCAGAGTGCGCTTCTGGCGCATCATGATGCGGGTGTCGGGCTGCTGCCCCATGCGAATCTCGATCATCGCGCGCACCGCAGCGTTGATGTCGAGTTCATCACCGTCCTCGACACGCCGCACGCGCTGCACGCCCCGGGGCGTCATTGACTCAATGAGAAACCGGAGACGCGCTATCACGGGTCTATGATCGGAAATGATCTTCTCGATCACCTCGAGAGCGCCCACCGGAGGCCTCCGCTCAAGCACGGTCACCCAGCTTGGGCGCTCGAGCTGGATCTGATAATCCCATTCGTTGTAGTGATAAGGCTCCGACAGCGGCTCCTTGCCTTCCAGAGAGTTGATCGTGACACCTTCCTGATCCAGATAGAACTCCGTCGGCAACACCCAGATTTCCTGCGCGTCGTCACCTGCGAACTCGTAGTCGAGCTCGTTCACCATCTCCATCACACTGACTTGCTTGCGCACCTGTTTCTGGCCCCATGTGGCCTCCAGCGCCTCGAACTCGTCGTATTCCTCGGATTCCCAGACGGTACGGTTGTCGTCGCGATAGATTGCCCGCAGTCCGTCGGTGCGCGCGTTATATTCTGGTAACCGATACTGCGTCAGCGAATGCGCCAATGCCACCCCGATGTTCCAGCTGGCCTGATTCGTCGAAAGATCCGGCTCCCCCCGAAACAACGCTACGCCTTCTTGGACCCAGGGATGCGGGTCCCGGCTGTTCACTTCCAGCAGCGCTCGCGCCAGCCGGTTCAGCAGATCGCCCACGGTCGCGGGGTCGCGGTAGTCCGCAGACGGATGCAGCACAAGCCATGAATCCCGCATGTTCGGGAACTGGCGGATGGCAAGCTCCTCGACACGCGCATCCTCGATCACTTCGATGATCGCAATCTGCGTCAGGTTAAGCATCTGCATCGACAGCGGCTGTTTGGTGAAGGCGAGATGCGCTGCACAATGGTTGGCGGCGGCACGGTAGATTTCCGCGCCGGGGACCACCTGCTCGGGTGGCGTTTCAGCCCCGAAGCGCCGGTAATCGTCGAACGCATCGGCGACATGGATCACGAAGCGCTCGATGTAGGGCTTGAGGCCTTCCCGTTCCTCGTAGTCGCCGGAGGTCGGGCGCAGGAAAAAATCCCGGCCCCACATGGCCCGGAGATAGATGTTGAGGCGGCGCTGGACATCGACGAACAACGTCCCCTTGCGTTCCTGCTGCAGCACGGACAGGGCGTCCGGGCTCTGCAGCGAAAAGTATCTGACCTGTCCCTCCAGGTCCGCCTTGTAGGCTTGCGCGCCCCACATCACCCAGCGGCGAAGTCCGCCGAGCGTGAGCTGCGTCAGCAGGCGGTCGAGATTTTCAAGCATCGGGCGCAAGCCGCGCGGCACCTGCGCCAGTACGATTGAAAGCACGTTGAGGTACTTTCGGAATAGCTCCTCATCCCCGAGACGCTCGGCTGCGAGGGGAGCCGTTCCAACAATCAGCGCAAGCACCTGCCCCGAGGTCTTGGACGCCATGCCGAGCAGAAAATTGACCATGTCAGGCAGCACGTCCTCGCCAATGGCTCGCGCCACCTGCGGCATCGCCTGCACATAGCTGACCACAATCTCCTCGCCCCGCCCAAGACTGTGCAGCGCCACCGCCCCCTTGATATAGTTGTCGAGCCCACGCGCCGAGAACACGCGCGCAGCCTCGTTCCACGAAGCGCGCAGGACCTCCTGTGACTCCGTCGGAAGGTCATTAAGGAGTTCCTGGTATTCTTCAAGATGGATGGTCACGGAGACTCACAGTTCGCCGCTCAACGCCGCGCTGCTTGCAATCGAACCGGCATTCGCACCGGTGCTTGTGATCAGAAATACGTTGTGACCGCCGAGTCCAGCGCGTCTCGCATGTCCGGGTCGTCCGTGATCGGCCGCACCAGCGCAACACGGCAGGCGGCAAGGGGAGCGACTCCCTTGGAGATGAGCGACCCCGCGTAAATCAGCATGCGCGTGGAGAGGCCTTCATCCAGACCATGACCCTTGAGATTGCGCGCACGCTCCCCGATGTGCACCAGATTCTTCGCGACATCGAGAGCGACGCCCGATTCATGCGCCACGATTTCCGCTTCGATATCGTGCTCCGGATAGCTGAAATCCAGGGCCCCGAAACGCTGCTTCGTCGACTGCTTGAGATCCTTCATGAGCGACTGATAGCCCGGATTGTAGGAAATAACAATCTGGAAGTCCGGATGGGCCTCGATCAATTCGCCCTTTTTTTCGAGCGGCAACATGCGCCGGGCATCGGTCAGCGGATGGATCACGACAGTCGTATCCTGGCGCGCCTCTACCACCTCATCGAGATAACAGATGGCCCCGTAGCGCGCTGCAACTGCGAGCGGTCCGTCCTGCCAGCGCGTGCCGCTGGCATCGAGCAGGAAACGGCCCACAAGGTCGGAGGCAGTCATGTCTTCATTACAGGCGATGGTGACGAGGGGTTTTCCGAGCTTCCAGGCCATGTATTCGACAAAACGAGTCTTACCACAGCCGGTCGGCCCCTTCAGCATGAGCGGCATACGCACGGAATAGGCCGCCTCATAGAGTTCCACTTCATCGGCCACGGCACGGTAATAGGGCTCCGCCTTCATCATGTACTGGGACATGTCCGCCGGTGACGCGGCGGCCGCCGGCTGAGTGGCGGCCTGCTGGGCCGCGGCCCGTGCCAGAGCCTCCTGCCGCGGAGAATACGTTCTCATGAAAGTTTCGTTACGCATCATATGATCACCTGTGATCACCTGCCTCTCGGTTCAGTCGGGCCACACACGCGATGGAAACAATTCGGTACCGCTCTCAGGCACCTCGCCGCTGGAGTTGCCGGCCGCTGGCCTCGCGTCTGCAGGCTTTTCCTTAGCCATCGATGCCTTCGGCGCCGGCTTGCGGGTGACCTCTGGAACACGTCCGGTATTGCCGGCCGTGGGCTGGGGATTTTCCCTGACATTGCGCATATTGGCAGAGAGCTTGTCTTTCAGTTTGCTCATAGTCCAATGACCTCTGTGATGATGGCCTCCAGTTCCTCCACCGCTGGAGCCCCATGCCCCCCCATCTGATAGACCGAGGTCCCTTCAAGCGCTGCGCCCCGATAGGCAGCGCGACGCCGCATATTGGCGTTCAGCACCGGGACCCCAAACTCCATCACCGCCTCCTGCATCGCCGCAGACAAGGCGCTGTTCGGTTCCATCTGGTTCAGTACCAGGTAGGCCTTGATGTCCGGATTAACCTTTCTCGCCTCTTCGATTTCCTGCGGCAATTTCAGGCTGGCCCACAGGTCAACAGGAGACGGCAAAACGGGAATCAACGCCACATCGCAGACGCGCAGCGCCTGCAGGGATGCGGGATTCTCAAGCGACGGTGGGCAGTCCAGGACCAGATGCCGGCACAATGGGTGGCGCACACACAGAATTTCGCGGTCCCAATCGCCCGTCAGAGGCTCGACCTGCACCGGAAACGGCTCCTTACCCATCCTAGCCCAGTGGCGCGACGAACCCTGGGGATCCAGGTCAACGACAACGGTCTTGCCACGGCGGGCAAGTCCCGCCGCGAGATTCATGGCGAGCGTTGTCTTTCCCGCACCCCCCTTCTGGTTGATCACCGCGATGACATGCGCGTCCATGTCAACGCCCCTCGTGTTCCGTGAGACCGTTAATGCGTGCCGCAAGGGCATGCTCCATCTCCGCCAAATTCACCCCGTCAACCGCCTCGAGCGTCACATTCACATAAGTGGTCCCGAAGCTGATGTTCTGAGGATGCATTCCGGCATCCTCTGCAAGCACCGCGAGCGCATCCAGAAACTCGCGCGTGTCCGCATATCGCTCGAACTCGAAACGCCGAAACAGAGCTGGCGGCTTGCCGCGTACCTCCCAGCCTTCAGGGGTTTCAGCCACGATCCTTCCTCATGCTGTCGATGTCCTGCACATGCTCCATTTCTTCAGCCAGAATACCGGCGAGCACCGCCGCGCTACCGGCGTCGCGCATCCGCTGCGCATGCGCGCACGCGTCCTGATATAGCCGCACAGCTTCAACTTCCAGCGCGCGATCCGCCACCAGCAGATCCTCCGCACTCCGTCCGAGGCGCGCCGGCACGAGATTCCCGGCTGACGGCGCGATGCCCAGCCGGATCAGATGCTCCATCAGGCGCTCGGCGTGCTCAAGTTCGTGGATTGCCTCCTGCCGCAGCTTCGCCGACAGGGCTTCATCTCCCCATAAACGGGCTACGACGCTTTGTGCCAGATATTGCTGCACGGCGCGCATCTCATGCGAGAGCGCGCGCGATACCCAGCCCAGAGTGCGCGGATCAACACTCATGCCCGCGCCAGCCATCAGCTGCGCGTCGAGGTGATCTCACCGTCGCGACCGCCGCCGTTGGCGACCGGAGAGCGCGGCAGGATGCCTTCCACTTCGCTGTGCACCCGCGCGATGATGTGTGCGGCCACGAGGCCGTCACCCACCCGCTCGCAGGCATCAGCGCCTGCCCGGACGGCGGCGTTCACGGCGCCGGTTTCCCCACGCACGAGAACCGTCACATATCCTCCGCCGACGAACTGGCGACCGATCAGACGCACTTCCGCGGCCTTGGTCATTGCGTCAGCCGCTTCGATCGCGGGCACCAGACCGCGGGTTTCGATCATGCCCAGAGCAATACCACTGACGTTTGCCATTTCTCTGCTCCTAAAATAACGTTTGCCGGTTAAATCACATTTATGCCGTAGGCGCGGTCGGCAGGATGCCTTCCACTTCGCTGTGCACCCGCGCGATGATGTGTGCGGCCACGAGGCCGTCACCCACCCGCTCGCAGGCATCAGCGCCTGCCCGGACGGCGGCGTTCACGGCGCCGGTTTCCCCA
>JAJYDT010000091.1 GCA_021777335.1 Pseudomonadota bacterium
CGGTCCGACGGGCGTCCATCCGCGAAAATGGAACCCTGTCCCCACCCCCGACAAAAGGGGCAAGGACGGCTGCGGCCTGCGCACCCCCTCCCCGCCCTGAAGGGCGGGGGGTGCCGCGCGCCGGGTCCATCGGGCGCGGCGGCCTAAGAGAGGGCACCGGTGGGCCGAGCGACAACCCGCATTTATGTCGCTGATATCGCGGGTATAAAGATCCTGAGGGTCACCCCTATGCGCGCGCCGGCCCGTATCGTGGTTGGCACATAGCGGGATCCGCGCCCCGGGCTGGCAACCGCGTCATGCGTCACGCAGGGATTCAGGCGGCACAGGATGCCCGGAGCCACCCGCTGGGCAACCCCGCTAGCCGCTCCACGACCATGGTGCTCGGACCGATCACGCGAGCAGGTGCGATACGAGCCCATCCGCAAGCTTCGGTTCGAACCAGGTTGATTTGGGCGGCATGATCTGGCCCGCATCAGCGACCTTCATCAGGTCACCGAGCGCAGTCGGAAACAGCGAAAACGCAACCGCCATTCCACCCTGATCCACACGCCGCTCAAGCGCCGAGAGACCCCGGATGCCGCCGACAAAGTCAATGCGCCGATCACGGCGCGGATCGGAGATCGCCAGCAGTGGCGCAAGCACGTACCGGTCAAGCAGGCTGACGTCCAGAGACTGCACCGGGTCGTCCGGAACCTGTTGCGGCCGTATGCGCAACCGGTACCAGGCATGGTCGAGATACATGCCAAACTCACCTTTTCGACTGGGCTTCACGGGTATCGGGCTGAAACGCACTGTGAACACCTCTGCAAGGCGCATACGGAACGCGTCCGGCTGCTGCCCGTTGAGATCCTGGACCACACGGTTGTAGTCAAGGATGCGCACTTCCGTGTCGGGAAACAGCACCGCAAGGAAATAACGGTACGGAGAATCGGGCGGCTGCGCACCGTCCTGGGCATGCAGTCGTGCCACCCGGGCCGCCGCAGCCGAACGGTGATGGCCATCGGCGATATAAAGCAGCTCCGCGCCCCCGAGCTCCTTGGTCAACCTTGTCACCAGGTGCGTGTCCGTGATGGGCCACAGCCGATGGCGTACCCCATCAAGCGTCACCTCGGTCTCAGGCGGGGCGCGTCTGATGTCGGCGAGCATTGAGGAAACCGCCGGGCGCGCCCGATAGGTGAGCAAAACGGGCCCGGTCTGTGCCTTCAACACATCGATCTGGCGCACGCGGTCGTCTTCCTTGTCGGGGCGGGTCAGCTCGTGCCGACGGATCCGGTTCTCCTCATAGGCCGTGACTGACCCTACGGCCACCACTCCGTTCTGCTCATGGTGTCCCATCACCAGCTGATACAGATAGTAGGACGGCTGAGCGTCCTGCCGGAGCACACCGTCAGCGCGAAGACGCTCAAAGTTCTCGCGCGCACGGGCATAGACCGCCTCCGAATACACATCTGTGCCCGGGGGCAGATCGATCTCCGCCTTTGAGATATGGAGAAAACTGCAGGGCCTTCCGGCTGCGGCCGCGCGCGCTTCTTCGCTGCTCAGAACATCGTATGGCGGCGCCACCACCTCCTGTGCGCGCCCAGGCTGCGGTCGCAGTGCAGCAAACGGTCGAATCAAGGGGTTCATTACACCTCTTCGCACGATACGTGCGCACGAATGCATTCAATGGAATTCAATTTGTGAATCATTCTCTCTAAATCGTGATTGATGCGCTGTCGACAGACGACTAGCAGCCACGCACATAATAAACCATGCCGGACACTGCAAGGAATGTGCTAGCACGGCACCTCCGCTTCCTGCGGTTTCACCGTGGTTGGACGCAGGAACAACTGGCGGCGGCGAGCGGGCTGCACAGGACCTATATCAGTTCAGTCGAACGTGGCCGACGCAATGTCGGCCTCGATAACGTGGAGCGGCTCGCGCACGCCTTTGGAATAAGCGCGCGCGATCTGCTCGACGTGAACGCGCTGCCGTCGCCACATCGTCATGACGATAACAACAAATAAGGATGCTCATGCTCATACTCAGTCGCCGTATCGGAGAAAAGATCATGATTGATCTTGCAGATGACGCCGACCCTAACCTGCTGGCGCGCGGGCTGTTCACGGACGGCCCGCTCGAGATCCGCATCACCCATGTACGGGGCGCACAGGTCAAGGTCGGTCTCGTGGTCGACCAGCGCCTCAAGATCCTGCGCGCCGAACTCTGGCGGCGGAAGGTCCCTGACGCATGATATACTGCGAGCGCCTATGGAGCGCTCGCCCCCTGATCCGCCGATTGAGATCGAGACCAGTTCAACTCCGGACGCCAGCATCATCTGGCTGCATGGGCTCGGTGCCAGCGGGGACGATTTCGTGCCAGTGGCCCACGAGATCACGCGGCCTGCGACCCGCATGATCTTTCCGCATGCGCCCTATCGTGCTGTCACCCTGAATGGTGGGGCCGTCATGCGGGCCTGGTTCGATCTCTACTCCCTGACCGGTGATGCCCCTCAGGACGAATCCGGGATTGCGGAGGCAGCGGAGGCGCTCTGCCACCTCGTGGAACGGGAGCATGCGCGCGGGCTAAGTCCCGGGCGCGTCGTGCTCGCCGGCTTCTCGCAGGGCGGTGCGGTGGCACTGCACGCGGCGCTGCATTGCCGCCAGCCGCTGGCGGGCGTGATGGGCCTGTCCACCTACCTGCCGCTGCACCAGACGGTCAACCGCGATGCCCGGCCGGGACATGGCGGAACCCCCGCGTTTCTCGCCCACGGGTCCTGGGATCCCGTCATTCATCAGGATTCGGGGCAGCGATCCGCCGATCTGTTGCGGATCAAGGGTTTTGCGGTCGAGTGGCACAGTTACCCCATGGGACATACCGTGATCCCGGACGAGATCGCGGACATCCGATCTTGGCTCGGGCGTATACTCGGCTAGCAGAGACACTCGGGTTGTGCGTTCTGTGCCCACCCATTATCATGGTCGTGCCTGCCCATGACAAAAAAATCCATTCCGATCCGGCCGGTGCCGGGCCACAGTGATCGCGCGGCCGTTGTATTGCCCGCTGAATGGATGCCCCAAAGCGGGGTCATGCTTACCTGGCCGCGGCGTGAAAGCCCCTGGGGGGCACAGCGGCCCTCAGTAGAGGCTGTATTCCTGCGTCTGGCTGCCGAGATCGCGCGCCGCGAACTTGTGCTGATTGTGATCGAAGATGAGCGCGAGCGGGCCAGGATTACGCAGGAGCTGCGGGGCCAAGGCACGGATCCGGATAAACTCCGATTCGCAACAGCGCCCTCGAATGATGTATGGGCACGCGACCATGGACCGATTGTGGTATGGCGCGGCGCGCAGACTGTGCTGCTCGATTTCCGGTTCAATGGCTGGGGCCGAAAATATGCATCCGATGAGGACGACAGGATCACCCGGCGCCTGCATGACCAGGGGGTATTCGGACGTCATGCGCGCGAACCCGTCGATCTCGTGCTCGAAGGGGGCAGCATCGAGTCCGACGGCACCGGCACACTGCTGACGACCGCACGCTGCCTGCTCTCGCCGACGCGCAACCCGAAGCTCGCGCGCAACGGCGTTGAGGAACAACTGGCCGCATGGCTCGGCGCACGGCGCGTGCTGTGGCTGGAACATGGCTTTCTTGCGGGCGATGATACCGACAGCCACGTGGACACGCTCGCGCGTTTCTGCGATCCCAAGACGATCGCCTACGTCTCATGCGAAGATCCGGGGGATGAACACTATGATGAACTCTCGGCCATGGGCGCGGAGCTTGCGGCCTTGAGAACGGCCGCCGGGAAACCGTACCGCCTCGTCCCGCTGCCCTGGCCACGCGCGAGACTTGAGGACTCAGGCGAACGCTTGCCCGCCACCTACGCCAATTTCCTGATCATCAACGGGGCAGTCCTAGTGCCCCTGTACGATGACCCGGCGGACGGCGAGGCCCTGACCCGGCTTGCCGCCTGTTTCCCCGGACGGGAGATCGTGGGGATACCAGCCTTGCCGCTGATCCGTCAATATGGCAGCGTCCACTGTGTCACGATGCAGTTGCCAAAAGGGGTTCTGACATGAGTGCGCTTCGGGTCGCCATTGTACAGCAATCCTGTGTTGCAGACCGCGAACGCAACCTCGCGATGAGCGTGCGTTCGATTACCGAAGCCGCAAGCCTGGGCGCACGCCTTGTCTTGCTGCAGGAACTCCACGGCCTGCCTTATTTTTGCCAAGTAGAGCAGGCGCGCTACTTCGATGAGGCGGAGTCCATACCCGGTCCCACGAGCGACCTCCTGGCGCGCACGGCCGCCGACCTCAAGATCGTCATCGTCGGCTCGGTATTCGAGCGTCGCGCGCCCGGGCTTTATCATAATACCGCGCTTGTGTTCGATCGGGACGGGCGGCTTGCGGGACGTTATCGGAAGATGCATATCCCCGACGATCCCGGCTTCCACGAAAAATACTATTTTGCGCCCGGCGACCAGGGATTCGTGCCAATTGATACGGCAGTCGGCCGTCTCGGTGTCCTTGTGTGCTGGGACCAATGGTATCCGGAAGCCGCGCGCCTGATGGCGCTTGCGGGCGCCGAACTGCTGCTCTACCCCACGGCCATCGGCTGGGACCCCCGGGACGAAGCCGCGGAAAAGACACGCCAACTCGACAGCTGGCAGATCATTCAACGCGCCCATGCCGTTGCGAATGGCCTTCCGGTACTGATCGCCAACCGCATCGGACTCGAGCGGTCCGAGGGAGCCCCCGGAATTGCCTTCTGGGGCCACAGCTTCATTGCGGGTCCGCAAGGGGAACTGCTCGCAGAAGCCGGTGACGGGCCCGCTGTGCTTATAGCCGATATCGATCAAGAGGCATCAGAGCGGGTGCGGCGCGTCTGGCCATTCCTGCGCGATCGGCGTATCGACGCGTACGGAGATCTTGTCCGCCGCTTTCTCGCCTAACCGTGATCCCGCGGTTTGGCCTGCTGTACCATAGCGCGTCCGAACTCCTCGGTATTGTGCTGTGCGGAACACAGCCCGCCGATCGCGCAATGGATCTCTATTTCCGCGGGCACCGCACGCTCGGACCGCGGGAGCGCGGCTTTATCGCCGACACCGTCTATGCCTGCCTGCGGACCCGCCGGTCACTCGAATACCGGCTGGGCACTGCGTCATCGCCCTCGCTCCTCGTTGCGGCGTACCTGCTCACCGAAGGCGGCATCAGCGCACGCGCCCTGGAGCGGGAGACAGGGGCCAAGGACGCGGTTGCGCTCTGTGAACACGTGCGCAGCCATCCACTCTCGGACGCGCCAGCCGGAGTCCGGGCGGATCTGCCTGACTGGTTTCTGGAATGCCTCCACGCCGTCATGGAACCCGATGAACTGATCGCACTCGCCGATGCACTCCGGCGCCCGGCACCGCTCGATCTTCGTGTGAACAGCCTGAAGGCCGACCGGGATGAGGCCGCACGGCGGTTACGCGAAACCGGTGTTGCAACCCATCCCACGTCTCTGTCGCCGGTCGCGTTGCGCTGTGAGACGCATTTTGCGGTGTTCCGGTCCGAAATCTTCAGGGATGGCTGGATCGAGGTGCAGGATGAGGGAAGCCAGCTCATTGCCCTCTGCCTTGATCCCCGCCGTCATGAGACGGTAGTCGATTTCTGTGCGGGCTCCGGGGGCAAGACCCTGCATATCGGGGCAATGATGCACAATACCGGGATGTTATATGCGCTTGACACCGTCAAAGGCCGACTGGACCGGGCGAAGGACCGGATCCGGCGTTCTGGGCTCCAGAACGTTCGGCTGCAGACCATTGAAGACGAGCGCGATCCGCGACTTTCGCGCCTGCGCGGCAAGGCCGATCGCGTGCTCGTCGATGCCCCCTGTTCCGGGAGCGGAACCTGGCGCCGGAATCCCGACCTCAAGTGGCGACTTGACACCGCAACGATCGATCGGCTCGTGCAGACACAGGGCCGCATCCTTGATGCCGCGTCCCGGCTCGTCAAGACGGGGGGACGCCTGCTCTATGCGACCTGCAGCCTGCTGCCGGACGAAAACGAAAAACGGCTAGGGGCATTCGTTGCGAACCACCCCGAATTCGAAATTACGCCAGTCCAGGAAAGCCTGGACCGACGCGGGGTGACGCTCCCGGCCGAGGGCCCGTTTTTGAGGCTGCTGCCCCATCGGGATCACACTGATGGCTTCTTTGCGGCGTGCCTTACGCGTACGCGCTAACGACGGCGGCGCCATGCACGTATGCCGAGAAAGATACCGGCCAAACCGAGCAGCGCCATCAGGATGTCCAGGGAATAACGCTCGAATCCCTCGAAGAAATGCTCGAAAAGAGTGCCAAACAGGAATCCGCCGTAGGCGATCACCACCGCCCACAACAGCGCACCCGCCGCATTCAGCACCAGAAACCGGGCCTTTGACATGCGGGAGGCGCCGAACACGAACGAGGCTACCGTGCGCAAGCCGTAGCAAAAACGGAAGCTGAGCACGAACAGGTTTTCGTGTCGGTTGAGCAACCCGTACAGGCGCTCCACGGCAGCACGCCAGGAGGGTTTGCGCTCAAACAGTGCGGGGCCCACCCGGTACCCGAGGTGAAAGTACAGCTGGTCGCCAAGAAACGTCCCGACAAACGCCGCCGCGATGACGAGATTGAGATCAAGGTAACCGTGCTGGGCCGCAATGCCGCCCAGCACGAGGATGACCTCGCCCTCGAAAAACGTGAGGATCAGTATTGCCGAGTAGCCGTAGCTCGTGACGAGATGGTGCAGCATGTCGGCAACTGCCCCTGGCGCCCAAAAAAAACCCCGCGCAAGCGGGGCTTTTTAATTGTGGAAACCGGAACTTAACGGGGGACGACGCGTGTCGTCTGCATCCCCTTTGGTCCCTTGACCGACTCAAACTCCACTTGCTGCCCTTCGGTCAAGGTCTTGAAACCGTCGGCTTCGATCGTGGAAAAATGAACAAATACGTCTGCACTTCCGTCGCTCGGGGTGATAAAGCCAAATCCCTTCGCATCGTTGAACCACTTTAC
>JAJYDT010000092.1 GCA_021777335.1 Pseudomonadota bacterium
ATCCTCTATGTTCAGGAAGTGACATATACCCTGTTTGTTTGGGCAATAAGTGCTATGGGCACACTGGGTTTCCTCCTCCTGACCCACTGGGACACCGTGTGGGCCGCCACGCGGATCGACGAGCAGGCGCTGGATGCCCTGTGGGCAACACGGAAGCGGTTTCGGTTCGGTCGCAGGACTGGCTAGACCGGGCCGGCGAGTGTGTATGTTCTCACAATAAATGACCGCGTCTTCCGGCGCAGCAAGCGCGGTACGAAAGGTGCTTGCACTATGCAATCTGAACGTGAGACTGCCGGGACTAAGCCACCAACGGCAGCGTGAGGATTTGCACCAGGGACAAACCCTTTTGGGGACGCCAGTTTGTCTCTATTAAACAATGCGTTAGAGAAATACGAGTTGATCCTCATCGATTGGCCTCATCCCGGTGCGCTAGGCCGAAAGCTTTTCCTCCAACCAGATTTTGATCAGTGACTGATAGGGGACATCCCGCTTGTTTGCTTCGATCTTCAGGCGCTCCAGCATAGAAAGCGGCAGACGCAACGAGATGGCCTGTGTTGACGGTTTCAAGTTTGGAAATCGAGCAGGCTGTGCCTCCGACCAATCGACGTATTGGGAGGAATCATGTGTTTCCCAGAATTTCCGTTCTTCGGATTCTGAGGAGAATTTCGGAACCGGCTTAGGGTGCTTTTTCATAGATCGCTCGTTCCTTGCGGTGCATGTCTCTTGCCGAGATGATACGGATCAGGGTACGGTCGGCGCGCAACGTACATGTCACGTGTAATTTCCGGTCGTCGTTGGTTCGGCCGAGCACGTGCAAGCGTTGTTCGCTGTGCGAGTGCTGGATATCCCCGGCAAGGAGAAGCGGTTCATTAAGAAATACCTGTTCTGCTTCTGCTTGCGTGACACCGTGTTTGTCAGCGCTTTTCCGCTCGTTGCCCGCGTCCCACTCGAATCCAATGATCCGGCTAAAATCAAGCATGGCTGTATATTACAGTAATATACAGAATAGGCAACATATCGTTCCCCGGTCTAGGTCGCCGCGGTTTTCCGCTTTGTCCCGTCAGCACGTTTGCGCCATTGTCATACCCCTTTCCTGCCCTTGGGGACCCCGCCTGATTACGTTTGATCAACGTGTATTTACGCCGTGCAGGGGTACAGTCCTCCCGTGGGGTAGTGGCCAACGCCTCGTTCATCGGCGTGCGGTTTTTGCACGCCCCGGGGAACGGCGCGTCGGCCGTGGTCGCTCAGAAAGCTCTTCCCGGATAATCTGGCGTAACACGGCCGCGGTGACGTGCTGCTCGCTCTTTTCCAGGAATGCCCTTAACGCGTCATTCATCAGCGTCTGGTAGCCCCTACCCATGTGTTCGGCACGGGCACGAAACTCATCAAGGATCGTGTCATCGATATAGATGGTGATGCGTGTCTTGCCTTTCGTGGGTATGATCGCGCCCCGCCTGCCTTTTGAAAACCCGTATTCAGCCCTCATCATCTTTCACCTCATGCCGCGTCGCGGGGCGAGCCGATATGAGCCGGGCCTCCTTATCGCGTAGCGTAACGAGTCGGCGGGGTGCCGTTGGCCGAGCACACAATTGTTAGAGCAATCAGGGACGCGATCTGGCGCGCACTTAATCGAGTACTTACGAGAGACAGCGCTTGATCCTATGCTCCAGAAACCAGTCAAGCGAGAGTTTTCCGGGACCGTACAGGACAATCGCGAGCAGCATTAGGCCCCATATCTTGTGGTCGATAAAACGGCCGTCCCAGAAGCCCGCCCACAGGCCGTGGGGCCAGAGCGCCGGATAGGAAATCACGGCGATGATATTGTAAATGAAGAGAAACGCCGCCGTCAGTCGGCCGGCCAGGCCGAGGCCCAAGAACCAGGGGGTGATCAACTCGATACCGGTGCCGAGATAGGCGGCGATCACCGGGGGCAACAGCGGTACGTGGTAAATGTACTGAAAGAGTGTGATGGTGCTGTTCATATCGCTCGCCTTGACGACACCCGCGCGCCAGAAGTCCACCGCCACCCACAGGCGAAAGAGCAGGAGGCTGATGGGTGCCGCCCACTCGAGGCGTGCCGCCACACTCCGATAGGCGCTGTAACTCGACCGACAGACGTTCATCGAGACCTCCCGGTGTCATATCCGTGGTTTGGTAGGTGCACGCCGGTGACGAGCCGGTTGTCGAAGAGCCACAACAGGCACACAGGAGGGGTGAATGCATGGGACCCCATGGCCTCGATCTTGGTCATGGCCTCGGAAACCGTGTTTCCGGCAAGCACGCTGCTGATAAAGCTCGCCGCTCCCGGATCGAGCGCCTGCATCACCACCTGGTGATCCTCCCGCCAGACGAGCACCTGTTGCCCGCCGTCATCCAGCGATGGTGCTTCCGTCGATGGCTCCCGACAGTAGCGCCAGATATCGAGGATCGGGTAGGCTGACTGAACCAGTCCAACGGCGGGATGCAGCAACAGACGTGTGGCCGCTGGAGGAGAATTGATATCCATGGAAATCGCGTCGATGTTGAGCCACGGGACATCGGCGGCCAGATAGCATTCCTGACGTGCCCATTCGAGCCGCGCTATGTCGGGCAGATAGGGGACACTCCCGGCCTCAGGCATTGCGGCCAGCAATTTTGGGAACGCGGCGCCGTACTCCTGAAGGTTGCCGCTCCGGGACGGGTAGTCACGGAGGTAGCGCATGGCGGCACCTTCAAAAAACGCCTCACCCACCAACCCTTGTATGGCCGGATACACGGTCCGCAACGTGGTTGTGAGCGAATGGCGTCGGGCATTCCGATAGATCTGTAGACGCGCCGCCGCATCCAGCGCAGTCGTGGCCACGTGCCGGCCGGCGTCGGGCGTATCTTCACCGGCAAGAAATCGCGCCACGTCCCGCTGCAGTTCAAGCAATGGCGTAACGATACGCATCGAGCAGAGTCTCCGCGGTAGCGGCCTCGGACAGCAGGACCTCGAACTCCGGAAGGTTCTGATCCCATTCAATCAGCGTCGGGACCGGCCCTGTGTGCTGCAATGTCTCGCGATACAGGGCCCAGACCGCCGGGTCGACGGGGTGATCATGACTGTCAATCAGCAACTCAGCAGCCAAGCCCAGTTTTCGGGTAAATCCGGCAAGATGGATCTCTTTCACTGAGTCCGGCGGCAGCGAGCGGATATAGGAACATGCATCAATGCCGTGGTTGATCGCGTTCACGTAGACATTGTTGACGTCCAGCAGGATCGCGGCCCCGGACCTCCGGGCGAGCTGTGCGAGAAAGTCACCCTCGCCGATCGTCGAGCACGTATAGGTCAGATAGCTCGAGACGTTTTCGATCAGGATCTGCCGGCCGAGCACATCTTGTGTCTCGGTGACACGGTCCACCATCAGGGCAAGCGATTCCTCCGTATAGGGCATAGGCAGCAGGTCATTGAAATGCTGTCCGTCAAGTGCGCCCCAGCAGAGATGTTCGGAGACCAGGACCGGCTGATAGCGGTCGACCAGCTGCTTGAGCTTGTGGAGATGGGCTCGATTGAGTGTGTCGGCGCTCCCGAGGGAGAGACCCACACCATGCAGGCTGAGCGGGTAGCGGCATCGGACTGCCTCGAGGATGGAATGCATCTCGCCACCGGCACAGAAGAAATTCTCAGTATGCAGCTCAAACCAGGGTACTGCCGGACGCTCGCGCAGCACGTGCTGAAAGTGGCGAGGGCGTAGACCCACCCCCGCATGCGTGGGGGTGGGTCGTGCCTGGACGGAGTGTTGCCGTGTCACAGTTACATCTGTTTCATGGATTTGACTTTGCCGCCCGCGATCTTTTGGCAAAGACCCGCGGGCATCAGCACAAAGGCGTTGGGATCACGCGCCTTCGCATCCTGGCCGGCACAGGAATGGCCTGGGGACTTACAATCATTCTTGTAGGCTGCGTTGACGCCGAAACATGCCTGCATCCCCTTGGCCAATTCCTGCCGGGTCTTGGCGATCGGGTTGCCCATTCCGGCCCATGCCGTTGGACCGATACCAGCCATCCCGATGGCAAGTGCCCCGACCAGGGCGGATTTCAGAACTGAACTGGATTGTGGCATTAAATTATCTCCTGGCTATGTTGACAAAATAGTGGATCTGGGGGCAACGGGTTACGTTGCTTGCCGGTTAGTCGTATTGCCCTCGCCTTTCTTACAGAGACGAAATAAATTGGGAAATATGAGCCGCTCTTTCCTAAGGAAGGTCGGTGACAGCGTGAGCACCGCCGCGAGGGTTGCGACGCCCATTAGTGTGCGAGCACGTTACCACGAGTTTCCCCGAGCCGGTCATAACTCCACCCCATGACCCCGCCGTAGACGAGGTGCAGCATGAGTGTGGCAACCGGCGCCATTAGCGAAAGGCGCATGCCAAAAAGACCAGCGCCTGCCATGGGCATGACCACAATCATCATAATGAGCCAGGCGAGGATCCCGAAGCTCAGTCCTTTGACCCAGGTTCTGGACCCAGGCAGTGCCGGTAGCAGCAGCGCGAACAGGGAGCCCCAGAGGACGGTGCCGATCAGAAAATGCAGCATCCACCCCACCGCCGGTGTCGCGGGGGTATACATGAATTGGTGCGCCATACCTGCCAACATGGTGACGACATCGAGATTGGGCATGAGCCCCATCATGGATTTTGCGAGCATCAGTAGAGACAATACGACGGTTGCGATAAAACCCGATATCATACCTTTACTAAACGTGTTCATCGGTATCTCCTCGAATGGATCATTGGCGGACGTGCCAAGGGATATCCATTTCCGGTTGAGTCGTCCCCGACGCAGGAATCTTACGTGTCGGTGTAGGACGTGCGTCTCCGCGCAGGGGCTCCTGGTGCACTCGCGACCCTGGCGGCTTAACACAACTATAGGGACGGGCCGTGGAACACGATGAACACACCCTGGATCCCCACCGCTGGCTCGAATGCCATGGAGACACCCTGTACCGTTATGCGCTCAGGCGCACGAGTAGGGCGGATATCGCCGAGGACTTGGTGCAAGAGACCCTATTGGCGGCGTGGCGTGGGCGAAATGCGTTCCGGGGGATGTCTGGGGAGCGGACCTGGTTGATGGGGATCTTGAAGCACAAGGTTGATGATCATTTTCGGTCTGCGTATCGGCACCCGGTTGAGGATGCGGGGATAGAGGGAGAAGGCCAAGGGGGCTCCGTAGAGGACGTGTTCTTCGATGATCGGGGCCATTGGCGGGTCAAACCACAGGAATGGGCGAGCGAACCCTTGGCTGCCCTTGAAGCGGAAGGATTCTGGCAGGTGTTGCTGGAGTGCCTCGCGAAGTTGCCAGAGCACCAGCGAGAAAGCTTCACGCTGCGGGAGATTGACGGATTGGACACGGAGCAGTTGTGTAAGGAGCTGTCGCTTTCAACGACTAATATCTATGTTCTATTACATCGCGCGCGCCTGCAGATGCGTCGCTGCCTTGAGGTCCACTGGTTCGGGCGGGGCAATGAGTGAGAGAAAGAGATGGGTATGATGCGCAATTGCCGGGACGTCGCACGGCTCTTGTCGTGTGCAGAAGAGACATCGCTGCGCTGGCGCGAGCGATGGGCGGTGCGTGTGCACCAGCTCTTCTGTGTGTATTGCCGCCGCTACGGTCGCCAGATCGTGCTCCTGCGGCGAGCATTGGTGCGTCGGCGCGGGCTGCGTGGGGATATTGCTTCGCTCGACGCGCCAGCGCGGGAGCGCATACAGGCTGTGCTGAATAAATCACAGCAGGGAAAGTAATTAAAAGTAATTTTTGGTTGCAAAGCGTGGCATCCTCGTTACGCTTAGCGGCACGCCGTATGATCAACGCGACGACCGGTGCCGGCCCTATTGAGAAAATAGCCTCAGCTTGACGTGAACTCGCAGAAACCTCTTGACATGGAGTTAACTCCAAGGTTTAGGCTGAATGTAACAACCACCTTGGAGAAGCACCCATGCAAACCCTCGAAGATCGTACCCTGAGCGTCGTCGGCATGTCTTGTGGTGGTTGCGAGGCACGTATCAACGGGCATCTCCGAAAACTGGACGGTGTTCGCGCGGTTGCTGCAGATCATCAGCGGGCGGAGGTTCGTGTGCTCTTCGATGGCACGCAGACTTCACTGGCCGAGCTGTGTGCGGCCCTCACCGCCTTGGGCTACGAGGTGCAGCCATGAGCGCTGTGTTGGGGAAGGGGCCCACGAACACCACTGCTACTCTTACTCCCTTCTGGAGCGAGGAATCCACCCGCGATCCGCACCGGCGACGCGTCCGTGCCCACATCGGGGGGCTGCACTGCTCGCTATGTACGGGTACCATCGAGAAGGCTCTGGGGCGCCGGCCAGGTGTGCACAACGTTGCGGTGAGCCTCACGCACGAGCAGGCACTGGTCGAGTTCGATCCGGGCCTGACCCGGGCGGATGAGCTGATGCGCACGCTCACCGACATCGGTTACACGTTGTCTGATCCGCGCAAGGTCGAGCCATTCGCGACCCAGGAGCGGGCTCTGGCTCGCGAACGCAACCGTTTCCTGGGCGCGCTGGCATTGAGTGTGACCGCGATCGGCTTGATCGCCAATCCGGAAGGTAGCTGGACGGTCGGTCTCTCCGCCTTCGTGGTGGCCAGCCTGATGGCGTTTTGCTTTGCCGTGTTGCGCAGTCGCGGCAGTTTGTGGGCAGTGACCGGCAGCCTAGGCCTGGGCGCCTCCGGTGTGACGCTGTTCGTGCTGCGCAGCCAGAGCTTGCTTGGCGCATTCACGCCATGGCTGGCGGCGTTGCTGGCCGCGGCGATGATCTTTGGTCTCGGCGGGCACATCTTGCGCATGGCGGCACAGGCACTTCGGCGCGGCATTCTGAACCAGCACGTGCTGGTCGAGATCGGTGCATTTGCCGGAGCCGTCGGCGGTGTCTTCGGGCTGGTATGGCAGCGCCCAGGCTACCCCACGGCGCCGTTTTTCGCCGTGGCGGTGATGGTGCTGACCTACCACATC
>JAJYDT010000023.1 GCA_021777335.1 Pseudomonadota bacterium
GTGGCGCCTGTAGCCGCCGGGGCGTTGACTCAGAGGGTGCCCCCGCAGCCTGTGGCACCGCGCGTGGTTGCGGCACCGCCACTGCAAGCGGTAGTTCCGCGTGTCCCGCTCGCAACCCTCCGGGCGGCACCCCCTCACGCAGTGGTCGCCGCCGTAGCGCCACCGATTCTGTCAAACCATGGGACCCCGGCCCGGAAGAAGCCAGTTGCCAGTCCGCGGCCTTTATACACCCGCACCCTGGGCGGTACGGGTGGGGTGACGCCAGACCGCACCGGAATATCGAAGGTCGTATTGCCCTTGACGCCAGGAGAGCAAGCGCGCCATGACTATGCTTTCGCCGCCGCCGCGCTTGAACGCGGGCAGATGCAGACGGCCATCACGGCGCTGCGCTCCGGCCTTGCCCTGGATCCGGGGAATGTGCGCACACGTGAGCTGCTCGCGGGCCTTGAGTTGCAGCGTGGCCGGAATTCCGTTGCGAAGCGATTGCTCAAGCAGGGGCTCGTGGTTTCACCGAAGTATGTCCATTTCGCGGAGTTGCTCGCGAATCTCTACGTGCGCGCGGGCCACCTGCCCAAGGCGCTCGCGCTGCTCGAGACGCACCGGGCACAGGCGCTCGGTAATGCCGGCTATCTTGCGTTTCTTGCCGCACTTGAAGAGCGCGCGGGCGAGCTCAGGGCTGCGGCTGCGGATTACCACGCCGCCCTCACGCTCGCGCCCGGTGACGGCACTTCGTGGGCCGGGCTCGCCATCGCCTTGCAGACCAGCGATCCTGCGGCCGCCCGTCGCGCATACCGCCACGCATTGGCCGACCCGAAGCTTCCTCCGGCGCTCGCGCGTTATGTCCGCAACGAGCTGGTGGCCCTGACCCCCAGACTCAAGCCTTAATCCCGCCCGCCCTCGTGTTCCTGGCGCATGTGTTCTGAAGGGGCGCCGGGCGGATCGTCGCGCGACCAGCGCCGGGCAAGATGATCAAGGATGTTCAGCGCCTCACCCAGCGCCCGGCCCTTGTCCGTCAATCCGTAGGAGACCTCCGGCGGTATGGTCGGACGGTACTGCCGTACGACCAGACCGGTCTCGGCCAGAAGCCGCAGCCGCTGCGTGAGCAGTCTTGCCGAAATCCCTTCAATCTCGCGCTTCAGGACACCGAACCGGATAAGCCCGCCCGCTTGCTGCTGCAGGGTCCACAGGATATGGGTTGTCCAAGCGCCCGAGAGCAGTTTCAGCAGCTGATCCATGGGACAGGGAGAGGGGTTACGGTTCATATTCCTAGATTACTTTTAAGTACCTACTTTTAGTATAGCCGGTTAATCACTATAAAGGCGATTACATATCTATCTGCACTCAAATTACTCAATTTTCAAAGGAGCCTGTCATGAGCCGGATCCTGATCGTCTATTACAGCACCTGGGGGCACGTCGAAACGATGGCGCAGATGGTCGCGGAGGGCGCGCGTTCTGTTCAGGGCGTTAACGTCACTGTCAAACGCGTGCCGGAGGTGATGCCGCCGGACACCTTGCAGGAGATCCACGCCAAGACCGATCAGGCAGCGCCGATCGCAAGCCCCGAGGAACTCGCCAATTATGACGCAATCCTTTTCGGTACCCCGGCCCGTTTTGGCAACATGGCCGGGCAGATGCGCAACTTCCTCGACCGGACCGGGTCGCTGTGGCAAAGCGGCGCGCTCGTCGGTAAAGTCGGTAGTGTCTTCGTCAGCACTGCCACCCAGCATGGAGGTCAGGAGAGCACGATCCTGTCGTTCCATACGACCCTGCTGCACCAGGGGATGATTATTGTCGGTGTACCTTACAGCTGCGCGGACCTGATGAACGTGAACGAAGTCGCCGGGGGAAGTCCTTATGGTGCCGGCACGATATCCGCGAGCGACGGCAGCCGCCGGCCCAGTGCACTCGAGCTTTCAATCGCCCGTTTTCAGGGGCGGCATGTGGCGGAGGTCACGCAGAAACTGACTCGCTGAGTCGTGCGTCATGTGGCGCCCTATCGTCCGGGCAGGCCGGTGTGGGGATGGCCTGCGCGGGTTACCAGGCCATCCCGATGATCCCGGCGAACCCCCGATAGCCTGCCGCCACCGTGCGTTTGCAAATTTCCGCACATGTCGATCTCTGCAGGCCGGCGAGCGGAAACACAACGGGCGGAAAGGCCTCAGGGCCGGTCCAGAGCCTCTGCAACCGTCAGCGTCGGTCGGTCGTGACGACGCTGACGATGCCGCTCAGAATGGCGGCCGGCGGCGGCGGGCATCCGGGAACCGTGAGATCCACCGGGATGATGTCGGCCACTGACCCACGGATGGCATAACCCGACCCGAAAATACCCCCGGTACAGCCGCAATCGCCGACCGCGATGACCCATTTCGGGTCCGGGGTCGCGTCGTACACGCGCTTGAGCGCGCTTTCCATATGCCGGGATACCGGACCCGTCACGAGCAACAGATCGGCATGCCGCGGGCTGGCCACAAATTTGATGCCGAATCCCTCGAGGTTGTAGTACGGGTTATTGACTGCATGGATCTCCAGCTCGCACCCGTTGCACGAACCGGCATCCACGTGACGGATTCCCAGGGCCCGACCGAAGCGCTGATGGATCTGCGCACGGAGGCCGGATTCTTTGGGCCGTTCGCCTGCTGGCCTTGCGGCTCGTTCGGAGACGACCCCGACCTTGATGACCTGCCTCAGCGTACGCAGCATGATTGCCTCCGCGTCAAAGATCCTGCCCGCTGTAGGACAGGTTGAATGACTTGTTGATGAGTGGAAAATCCGGAACGATATTGCCAATCGTCGCGTGCTCCACCACCGGCCAGTTCTGCCAGGAGGGGTCATGCGGATGGCAGCGGCGGATCCGGCCGCCGTCGCCGGTTTCCAAAGCCACGAGTACCGGGCCACGCCACCCCTCCACCAGGCCTACGCCAAATCCGCCGGCCGGTACATCGGGCAGAGCGGCGCCGCATTCCGTGCGCGGCAGATTCTCAAGTATGATCCGGCTCAGGCGCAGCGATTCGAACGTCTCCTGGAACCGTACCGAAACGCGCCCGGCGACGTCTCCGTCGAGACTGCCCGCGATGCGGACGTTGAGCGCATCGTAGGGCGCATACACCGGGTCACAGCGCCAGTCCCAGGTCTGGCCGCTTGCCCGGCCCGCAAGTCCGACTAACCCAAGTTGCCGGGCAAGCGCTGGCGCAACGCGCCCCGTTCCTGAGAACCGGTCCTGAAGGCCCGCGTGATCGTCGTAGATCTCGCGCAGGGTGTTGAGCTCGGACTCGATTCCGGGGATCGTCTCCAGCAGGATCTGCCGGTGTGTTTCATCGAGGTCGCGGGCCACGCCCCCCGGGACAACGACATCCATAAGGTAGCGTGCGCCGAATGCTGCCTGATTGATCCGGAGGAGATCCTCTTTGAGGCGCGAAAACTGGGCCAGCGCAATTGAAAATCCGGCGTCGTTTCCGAGTGCACCGAGATCCCCCAGGTGGTTGGCAATGCGCTCCCGTTCAAGATAGAGCGCACGCAACCAGATGGCGCGCACCGGCGGACTGATGCCGCAGATCATCTCCAGCGCCATGCAGTACGCCCAGGAGAATGCCACTGCGGAATCGCCGGACACACGGGCGGCGAGTTTGTGGGCCTGCAGGGCCGGCAGCGTCTCGAAGCGTTTTTCGATGCCCTTGTGCGTATATCCAAGCCGCTCCTCAATGCGCAACACTTTTTCCCCCACGACCGAAAAGCGAAAATGGGCAGGTTCGATCGTGCCCGCGTGTACCGGGCCCACAGCGATCTCATGCACGCCGTCGCCGGTGACGCGCACAAAGGGATAGCGCTCGTCGGCATCAGCATGGGGTCTCGTGGCATCGTAATCATGACGCAAAGGAAAGCAGTCGTCGGGCCAGGCCGCATGACGTACCCACGAGCGCCGATCGGCGGCTTCGGCGCGTACCCCGAGCAGATCATAGGCCGCGCGCTGCATGCGGTCCGCGGCCGGGAAAATGTCGGCGATCGACGGGAAGTGCGGTGTTGCGGCGGGCAGCAGAAGTTCGATGACCACCAGCCCGACGTCGTCCTGCAGGGCGACCCGGAGCAGAAAGCCGCCGGTGGTATCCCGCACATCTGAAGCCCACAAGGCATGGATGAAACCTCCCGCCTCATGTACGGCACTGCAGAGGGAGCGCAGCTGATCCGGGCGCACGGGGATGCGCCGCATCGGCACCGCGCCTGCGAGCGTCTCGACAGCCAATCCATAGACGGTGTAATCCATCTGTAGTTATCCAATGATCCTGGCCGCCTCGCGATACCAATCAGCGAGGTAGTGGGGAATATAGAGCCCAAGTATCAGTACGATGGTCAAATGCGTGAATACGGGCAGCAGCGTCGGCGAATGGGGCAGGCGTTTCAGGTCAGTTTCGCCGAATACCATGGCCTGGACGCGCGAAAAGATCGCGCCGAACGCGACTGCAAGGGCCAGCAGAAGGATCGGCGTTGCCCACGGGTGATCCCGCATTGCAGTGATGAGAATCAGGAATTCGCTGGTGAATACACCGAATGGCGGCATTCCCAGGATCGCCAGGGTGCCGATCATCAGGCCCCAGCCCACCGTCGGATTGACCGTAATAAGACCACGAATCTTGTCCATGGCCTGGCTGCCGGCCTTCTGGGTGGCGTGGCCTACGGTAAAGAAGATGGACGACTTGGTCAGTGAGTGTACGGTCATGTGCAGCAGCGCGGCGAAGTTTGCGATCGGTCCTCCCATGCCGAAGGCAAAGGTGGCAATCCCCATGTGTTCGATCGAGGAGTAGGCGAACATTCGTTTGATGTCTTTCTGCCGCCACAGCAGGAACGACGCCACGACGACTGACACCAGACCGAAACCCATCATCAGATTCCCGGCCAGATCGGAGTGCACCGATCCTTCCACCAGCACCTTGCAGCGCACCACGGCATAGAGCGCGACATTGAGCAGCAGACCTGACAGTACTGCGGACACCGGCGTGGGACCCTCGGCGTGGGCATCCGGCAGCCAGTTGTGCAACGGAACCAGGCCCACCTTGGTGCCGTAACCCACCAGCAGGAATACAAAGGCGAGCGAGAGCACTGTCGGTTCCATCTGCCCTTTAACCTGGTTCAGGCGGGTCCACAGCAGCGCCGTGGTGCCCACATTCCCCAGAACCTTCTCGGCCGCGAAATACAGCAATATGGTGCCAAACAATGCCTGGGCAAGACCGACGCCGCACAGGATAAAGTATTTCCATGCCGCCTCGATACTCGCTGGCGTGCGATAAAGCGACACCAGCAGTACGGTGGTGAGGGTGGCCCCCTCCATCGCCACCCACAGTATGCCCATGTTGTTGGTGGTGAGCGCCAGCAGCATCGTAAACATGAATAACTGAAACATGCTGTGGTAAAGCCGCAACTGACGACGATTGAGACGGCCGTGGTGCTGCTCGATGCGCATGTAGGTACGGGAAAACAGCGAGGTCGTGAATCCGACAAATGAGGTCAAGGCCACCAGAAATACGTTGAACGGGTCAATAAAAAACTCCTCGTTTCCGGTCAGTATCGGCCCGTGCGCGATCACGTGCATGGTGAGCCACGCACCGGCTGCAAAGGTACCAGCGCTGACCAGGATGTTTACCTCTGCCGCCCAGTCACGCTCTCCAACCAGGGCCAGCAGCAGGCTGCCGAGCGGAGGGAGAACAAGAAGAATGATCAGTTCCATGTCAATCCTCTTTGAGCGATTCCAGGTTGTGCAGGTCGAGACTGTCAAACTGTTCGCGGATGTGGAAGAAAAAGACGCCGAGAATCACCATGCCCACGAGTACGTCCAGCGCCACGCCAAGTTCGACAACCATCGGCATCCCGTAGGTAGCGCTGGTGGCCGCGAAAAACAGCCCGTTCTCCATGGCGAGAAAACCGATTACCTGGGTGACCGCCTTGCGCCGCGTGATCATCATGAGGAATGACAGCATCACGATCGCAAGAGCGATCCCAAGGGTGCTCCTTGTGATCGTGCTCGCGAGCCGCGATATGGGTTCGGCGAGGGTGAAGGCGAAGATCACCAGCAGCAGACCGATGAGCATCGTTGCTGACGCGTTGAGCAGTGTCTCGGTCTCCCATTGGGCGCCGAGGCGGCGGATCAGCCGGTTCAGGATCAATGGCAGGAAGATCACCTTGAGGACCAGTGTCAGGGCCGCGGAGTAGAAGAGCTGGTATTGATGCGTGTTCCAGGCCACGACGACGATGGACACGAATAACGTGCCGCCCTGCAATGCGAACAGATCGACCAGGGTCAGTACGCGCCGTTGTGACAGCATGGAGAAGGACAGCAGCAGCAGTACCGCGGCACACAGATCGATCAGTTGCGATGAGAGCGGAGTCACCATGGGGTCAGTGTCCCAGCAGCAGGTGTACGAGCAGTCCCAGCACCGCCAGAAGGAATGCGGAGGCCAGAAATTCAGGAACCCTGAAGATGCGCATCTTGGCATTGATTGTCTCAACCAGGGCAAGTCCGAAACCCACGGCGACCAGCTTGATGAACAGGGCCGGTACCGCGATTGCCAGGTCAGGCAGGTTGCCCAGCCCTTGCGCGAGACCCCAGGGTACGAATAACGCGAACCCGATGCATACATAGTTGAAGAGCTTGAGTGCCGATGCCCACTCGATCAGTGCGAGATGTCTTGCCGAATACTCGAGCACGGTCGCCTCGTGGATCATGGTGAGTTCGAGGTGGGTCGACGGGTTATCGACCGGGATGCGGGCGTTCTCGGCCAGCAGCACCATCAGGAAGGAGATGCTCGCAAAGGCGAGGCTCGGGTAGATTGCCAGGGGGCCATGTGCCAGCACGTTCACCATGGTGGGAAGCGACGTGCTGTGGGAGATGAGTGACGCGGTGAAGAACACCATGAGCAAGGCCGGTTCGGCGAGAAACCCCACCAGCATCTCACGCCGCGCCCCCATGGAACCGAAGGCTGTGCCGATGTCCATGGCCGCGAGCGCCAGGAACATACGGGCGGTGGCGAACAGGCCGACCAGCGCGATGGTGTCGGCCGCATCGGCAAATGGAAGCCCGGTCCACAGCGACGGGATGATCCCGGCAGCGAGACCCATGGAAGCAAATTGAACATAGGGCACAAGCCGGAACAGCGGGGAGGCGTTCGTGGCGATTACGGCATCCTTGTGGAATAGCTTACGGATCAGTCGGTATGGCTGAAGTATGCCCGGGCCACGCCGGTTCTGGAGCCACGCCCGGCACTGATTGACCCAACCGATCAGCAGCGGGGCGACGATGATTGCGAAGGCGATTGCGATCAGCTGCATGGTAAAGGCGCGGGTATTCACAGCACAAAGACCAGCAGGGCGAGAAGGGTGAGAAAACTGAAAAGCAGGTATACCGAGATCCGGCCTCGCTGGATCACGGCGGTCATGCGGGCGACGCCCTGGATCACGGTGGCCACGGGTGCATACAGCCAGTACCAGAAATGGTCGTCTACCTGCACGCGGTAATGGGGTGCTGTGTCGAAGGGTGATGGCAGTGTGCGGCTCATGCGGAAGAATGGCTCGAAGATCTGGCGGATCGGTTGCCCGAAGCCCTCTGCGGTGTCCTGCATGCGAGCCGTCACCACGGGGAAGCCGCACCCCCAGGGCTCGGTCTTCCGGACCTTGCCGTGGTAGAGCAGGTGGACAGCAACCGTCACCAGCGTGACGAGCGCCACCGTGCTTAACATGAATAGCACCGGGCTATAGGACGCCCGTTCGGGTGCAATAGGTGCGAGCAGCCACCAATGCTGCAGCCGCCCGCCGAGAGAGGCCCCCAGCAGTTCCCGGCTGACGCTGTTCAGGAGAGCCAGAATCGGGACAGGGAGGAGGCCGAGCAGCACACAGCCCAGCGCGAGCCACAGAAGACCGATGCGTTCCGGGCGACCGCAGTCGTGGGCGTCCTGCAGCGTCGGCTCGCGCGGCTGGCCCAGGAAGATCACGCCGTAAAACTTGACCATTACATAGGCGGCCAGCGCCGATACCAGCGCCAGCGCGGCGGCCCCGATCGGCAGCAGCATGTTAATGAAGCTGTGGGGCAAACTGGGGGTGAAAAGGAATGCCTGCAGCAGCAGCCATTCCGAGACGAAGCCGCTCAAAGGCGGCAGGCCGGCGATGGCGAGCGTACCAATGAGCGTCAGCCAGGCCACCCATGGCATCCGGTGAATCAGGCCCCCCAGTTTGCCGAGGCTGCGTTCCCGGGTCGCATGCAGTACCGAGCCGGTGCTGAGGAACAGGAGGCTTTTTGAAAACGCATGGCTCAGACAATGGTAAAGGGTGGCGGCGAGCGCGACCGCCGCCAGCAATGCCATGTGGAATGCGTGGAAGATGATGGTCAGACCGACACCGAGAAAGATGATGCCGATGTTCTCGATCGAGGAATAGGCCAGAAGCCGTTTCATATCGGTCTGAGCCGCGGCAAAGACCACCCCGAATAATGCGGTGAACAATCCAAGACCGAGTGCCAGCAGGCCCCACCACCACAGTTGTGCGTGCAGGAAATCAAATGTGACGCGAAGCAGGCCGTAGATGGCGACCTCCAGCATCACGCCACTCATCAGCGCGGAGACCGGCGAGGGCGCTGCCGGGTGAGCCTCCGGAAGCCACACGTGCAGCGGTACCAGTCCGGCCTTGGCGCCGAAGCCGAACAGGGCGAGTACGAATGCCAGGCTCGCCCACAAGGGGGTCAGGTGGGCGGCGCGCATGGCATCGAACGTGAAGCGCCAGCTGCCGCCCTGCAGTACTCCGAAACACAGCAGGATGCTGATTGCACCGATGTGGGCGATAAGCAGATAAATAAATCCGGCGCGGCGGATCTCCGGAAGGCGGTGTTCGGTCGTGACCAGGAAGTACGAGGAGAGCGCCATGGACTCCCATGCGACCATGAACAGATAGGCGTCATTTGCCAAGACAACGACCGCCATGCTGGCGAGAAACACATGGTATTGCAGACACATCAGCCCGGGAGGTGTGCCCTCTCCGGGGCGAAGATAGCCAGCGGAAAACATGCTGATGCCGGCGGAGGTAAACCCGATCAACATCAGAAAGAAGCGGGATAAGCCATCGAGTCGCACATGAAACGGCAGTGAGGGCAATCCGAGCGGCAGGACCAGGGTTTGCGCCGGAAGTGCCAGACCTGACAGCGCCATCGCCCCGAGCAATAGCCCCAAGAGGGCGCTGACCGGGAACAGGATGCGTCCCACCCACGGCACACTCCGTATTCTGACGAGCCCGAGCAGTCCGATCACAAGCCACGCCACCGGAATCAGGGTGATCCCGAAAAACGCGCAGGTCGGATCTGTCATGGTGTTGCCATTACCTTGCGGACACCGTGGTGAAACAAGCCCAATCAGGCCAGGAATGTGGCGACCGTGACTGGTGTCGTCCGTCGCCAGTCAAGCCAGTGCCTTGACATGAGCCGCGGATATTATCATTCTAGTATACTTCTATGTAAATAGAACACATCTTGAATGCCACGGGAAAACCGCACCGCCAGGCTCACCGTCCTGATCGATCCCCGCAAGAAGGCGGTCTTTGAGGAGTTGTGTGCGGAAGAGGATGTGACACCATCACAGATGGTGCGAAAGCTGCTACGGGAATATATTGAACGCCGTACCGGACAGCCGTGGCGCCCCGAGGAATACGTCAAGCACCGCGCCCCCAGGAAATAGCCCCGGTGTGCGGGCTGGCACAAGGGATCTCGAGGGGGATTCCCCCGGGACTCCTGTTTTTTCAGTGTCTCCAGATCCTTCAGATCCGGGGGATGCCCTGAGTTCCTCTGTCTGTTTCACAGACGTGATCCCCCCGGTGCGGCCTGTCCATGCCCGGAATCAGCGGTATCAACGCCGGGCCATCGGCCAGAACCTTGAGTGAGATGGCGGGTGTCGTGGCGTGGTCTGTCGGGTTCCTGGAGGTGGGTGACGTATCGCGCTGGCGATCGCGGGCATGCGGCCAGCGTTCTACCGAAGAGACGGATCCGGCGCTCCCAGGCCAGCCCGTAGGCGAGGGTCAAACGGAAGCCCCGCAAGCGTCTTGTCGCTAGTTGTCAACATTGGGATCAGATTTCGGTTGACTGTAAATTCCCGCGGATTAGACTGCGGCTCATGTTTCAGGAACCACTAAGAACGGGGCTCGCGAAGCGCCGCGCGCAGCATTTGTATCGGCACCGGCGGCTGAGGGAAGGTCCGCAGCAGGTCGATCTGTCGCACGACGGCGCCATGCTGCTGTCGTTCTGCAGCAACGATTATCTCGGGCTTGCCAACCACCCCGAGGTCGTGACCGCCCTAGCGGAGGGAGCGCGGCGCTACGGGGTGGGCGCGGGGGCTTCCCATCTTGTCAGCGGGCATATGCGGGTGCATCAGGAACTCGAGGAGGCACTCGCGGCGTTTGTCGGACGGCCTCGGGCACTGCTCTTCTCCAGCGGTTACCTGGCGAATCTCGGCCTGCTGCAGGCACTGGCCGACCGGCGCAGCGTGATCTTCGAGGACCGCCTGAATCACGCCTCGCTGCTTGATGCCGCACGTCTTTGCAAGGCACGTGTTCGCCGTATCCCGCACCGGGACAGTGCCCGGCTTGGCGAGTGGCTGGGGGGGGAGGATAGCCGGGGGCCGCGCTTCGTTGTGACTGACGGAGTGTTCAGCATGGACGGTGATCTCGCCGATCTGCCGGTGCTCGACCGGCTGTGCGCCGACGAGGGTGCGCTGCTCGTGGTGGATGACGCACATGGGCTCGGTGTCATGGGTGCCACCGGCCGCGGCACCTTCGAGCGACTCGGTGTCAGGCCCGGGGCGCATAACCTGGTCATGGGAACGCTCGGCAAGGCGTTTGGAGTTGCCGGTGCTTTTGTTGCGGGGGACGAGGTGATCATCGAGACGCTGATCCAGCGTGCGCGCACGTATATCTATACGACGGCGTCGCCCCCGGCATTGGCCTACGCGCTGCTCCGAAGTCTTGCCCTGGTGGAGCGCGAAGGCTGGCGCCGTGAACGGCTCAACAGTCACATTGACCGGTTCCGGCGGGGTGCGCACACCCTCGGTATTCCGCTGCTACCCTCGGAGACCCCGATCCAGCCGGTTGTCCTCGGGGATCCGGAGCGCGCGCTCGCGGTCTCGGCGGGTCTTGAGCAGGAGGGGTTTATTGTCCCGGCGATACGTCCTCCGACAGTGCCGACGGGCAGCGCGCGCCTGAGAATCACCCTGTCTGCGGCCCACGAGCCCTGGCATATCGAGCGGCTGCTCGACGCCTTGGGCCGCCTGTGTAGATGACCTCGTGGCGAGCGTCATCTGTATTCATGGGTGGGGACTTAACGCGGCCATATGGTCCGCGACATCCGCCCGCCTTTCACAATGGCATACGGTGCACACGCCTGATCTTCCTGGCCACGGTACGAGCGACGCCGACTGTCCGGACCGTCTGGAACCCCTGGTGCGGATGCTGGCGAGGGACATCCCGGATGGCAGTACCTGGATCGGGTGGTCCTTCGGCGGAGAGATCGCACTTGCCGCCGCCATAATGCTTCCGCACAAGGTTGCGCGCCTGCTGCTCATCTCGACAACACCACGGTTCATGCAAGCACCGGACTGGCCGCATGGGGTCGCACTCAGTCAATGGAGCGCATTTGCCGCCGAGCTGGCGGCAGACTATGACCGGACACTCGGGCGATTTCTGGCGCTTCAGTGCGGTGGCCATGAGCTTGGCGCGGTGCGTTCGCTGCGCCGGGCACTGGTTGCCCGGGGACGGCCGCGTACGGATTCGCTCGCGGCCGCGCTCGCGGTCATGGCAGATACGGATCTGCGCGCCGGACTGGAGGCTGTGCGCGTGCCAGCGCTCGTCGTGCACGGCGGGAAAGACCGGATCGTTCCGGTCGCAGCAGGACGCTGGCTCGCATCGCATCTGCCCGCCGCGGAAGCGATGCTGTTGCCCGACGCCGGACATGCCCCGTTTCTGACGGAAGACACGGTGTTCTATGCTGCCGCAGAGCGGTTCCTGAACGGATCATGAGCGGCCCATTTTTGGACAAGCGCCACATCCGGACTGCCTTTGAGCGTGCGGCGCCGGGCTATGATCATGCGGCACCACTGCAGCGCATGGTGGGGGACCGTCTCCTGGAGCGGCTCGATGTTCTCGCGATCGCGCCGCGGAGGATACTTGATGCCGGTGCCGGGACGGGATACTGCCTGCCCCTGCTGCGCCGGCGCTATTCCGCCACCGTGATTGCGCTTGACCTCGCGCTGGCAATGCTGCGCGAGGCGCGCCGGCGTGATGGCTGGCGTTCGCGCAGCCCGTGTGTCTGCGCAGATGTCGAACAATTGCCGCTCGCTCAGGCGAGCGTCGGTCTCGTGCTTTCGAACCTGACACTGCAGTGGTGCGATGCCGAGGCGGCCTTCCGCGAATTTGCGCGCGTGTTGGCACCGGAGGGACTGCTTTTATTCTCGAGTTTCGGGCCGGACACGCTGAAGGAGGTCCGCGCCGCGTGGGCCGGGGTGGACGATGAGGTGCATGTTCACGATTTTGTTGATATGCATGACTTGGGCGATGGCCTTATGCGTTCAGGTTTTTCGGAGCCGGTGCTGGATATCGACCGGATTACGCTCCGTTATCCTGCGGCTTCGGACATACTCTCGGATCTGAAAGGGCTCGGGGCCCACAATGCGCGCACGGGACGGTTTTCGGGCCTGACCGGCAAAGACCGTTTTCGCCGGTTTGAGGAGCGTCTGTCGGCAGGTCGCGGCGAAGACGGCCGGATCCCGGTAACGTTCGAGGTCGTCTACGGACAGGCGTGGAGGCCTGACAGGCCACCCGAGGCAGAGGGTGCGCCGGTACCTGTCCATTGGCTTGGGAGGCCGCAGTGAGAGACGGCTGGTTTTTGACCGGCACTGACACCGGCGTGGGCAAGACCGCAGGGCTCGGCCAGACTCCTCCAGGCGCTCGGGCCAGCGGCTCGTCACCGTGGGCATGAAGCCGGTGGCCACAGGCGCTGAACTTCTGGGTGGGCGTCTGGTCGCGGATGACGCCATTCGTTTGAATGAGGTGTCCACGGTCACGCGCGATTACGATGACGTCAATCCTTACGTCTACCGTCCGCCGGTATCACCGCATCTTGCCGCCGGGGAGGCGAGACATCCGGTCCGCTTTGACACCGCGAGCGATGTGTTTTCACGTCTCACAGGTGTTGCCGACGCGGTCGCGGTCGAGGGCCGGAGGATGGCTTACCTCGCTGGATGATCGGCGCACGATGGAGGATCTCGTGGTCACCCTGTGCCTCGGCTGCATCAGTCACCCCCTGTTGTCGCACGACCGCATTGTCGTCTCGGGTTTGCCATTTCAGGGAGGGTCGCAAACGATGCCGGGGCTCGCTGGCAGGCACCACGCCTGTCATCGCCACACTCGCTGCGCGGCTCGGGCGGGAGCTCGGAAGTCTTCCCCATGACCCCGCCCTGCCGTGGATCCTTGAGTTGCCGTGTTTCCTGATGCCACGCACACCCCCGTCCAATGCCTGACGCTCGACTCCGGGCCCGTGGTTTTATTTGAACCCGCCTGGTCGCCTAAGACAGCATCATCCCGTCAGATCATGCGGTTGGCTAAGGTCCATGGGGTGCAAGCGGCGCCATCATGGACCGGAATCTGTCCATGGATTCAGGTGTTGCGGCAATGACCACCTCATCGCCCACCATGAATAACGTGTCGTTGTCGGGAACGATATTATGCTCCTGACGCAGCATGGCGACGACGACAAAGTTGGCAAGCGCGAGGCTGCGCACCCCTTTGCCAATGATAGAGGCCCCAGCCGGCAGCAGGACCCGGAAGAGCCGTTCGTTGCCGCGTATGAAGGGAATGCCGCGTTCGCTGCAGAGGCGATCGCCGATCAGTCCTGTCAACGTGCCCTCGTCAATGACCATGTTACCGGTTCGGAGCAGCTCGGTGGCGATGTCCTGGTAGAGTTTCTGGTGTACCGGGCTGTCGATGGGCAATGATACCTGCGCTTCGTACAGGGTCGGATACCGGCGGTGCCGGGTTAACGCAATCTGGATGATGAAACTCAGCGACACGGCCACCATCGTCGGCATGATCAGCTGAAATCCACCCGTCATCTCGATCACCATCACCAGCGACGCGATCGGCACCCGCGCGGCCCCTGCAAATACTGCCGCCATGCCCACGACCGAGAGACTTGTGACACTGATGGCTGTAAAGCCGATAAAGTGCAGTAGCGCCGCCATGCTGGCACCGAGGATCGCGCCGATGTAAAGGGTCGGCGCAAATACACCCCCTGAACCGCCGGAGCCGATGGTGAGAGACAAGGTGATGATTTTGCCCAGTAACAGCAGGAGCAAGAACCAAAGGCCAAGCCCCGCAGCCCCTTCCAGCACTAACTGCATGTAGCCGTAACCACCCCCTAGGATGCCGGGCAGCACCATGCCGATCAGGCCGACCACGAGACCCCCGATGGCCGGTTTGAAATGGTTGGGTAAGGGCAGAGCGTGAAAGCGATCCCGGACCCCATAGAATACCGATGGCAGAATGGCACCCACGATCCCGGCAAGCCCCCCGACAACGCCATACCAGATCAGATTAAAAGAACTGCCGAATGGCTGATTGGACACCACAAATAACGGTGTCCAGCCGTGGATAGAACCCACCACGGCGTAGGCGATGGCCGCCGAGATCAGTGTGTAGAGTAGCGCCTCTCCCTCAAATGCCATGCCCGAGTAGAGAATCTCCACGGCAAATATGGCGGTGCCCAGCGGGCTTTTGAAAATCGCCGATAGACCGGCGGCCATGCCCATCAACACGATGAGGCGGCGTTCATCTTCCGGTGCCCGCAGTAACCCGCCCATGATCGAACCGACCCCGGCGGCAATCTGGGCCGTGGGTCCTTCCCGTCCGGCCGACCCGCCCGAACCGATGGTGAGTGCGCTGGCGATGCTTTTTACCAGCGGTACGCGCGGCCGGATGTATCCACCGGTCTGGTGAAAGGCCCGCACGGCACCATCGGTGCCGTGACCTTCAGCCTCGGGCGCAAAGGTGTAGACCAGGAGACCCGCGAGCAGTCCACCGACGGTGGTGGCGATGGGGATGAACCAATAGACATGAAAGGCGGGTGCTACGGGATTCTTATAGGCGGCTGCCACGGTGAGGTAATGATAGTGACCCAGGGGCTGGATCAACAGCAGTTCGCCCATGTGCAGGAGCCACAAAAAGAGCAGGGCGCCCGCACCGCCAACGAGTCCAAGTATGACGGCGTAGACGACGAGTCGTCGGGAACGGTCTACGTTTTGTAGCCACAGCATAGGTAACAAGAATCCTTGGAAACCGTGGGCTCAGGTCCGATAGACCACTCAGGCACGACCGATGGCCTGTTGCCGGGACGTCCAATCAGTGCCTGATTAGGAGTGCGCACCCGAGAACGCGCGCAGCTGCTCCTCGTCTACGGTGGCCCGATCGATTCTCAGATAGGCGACACCTTCATCCGGGACCATCGCCACATCGATGACCCCCGGGATTCTGGCCACCGCGGCGCGCAAGGCATCACTGTCCTCGGGTGTCAGCCTGGCCAGCCGCAAGACGTAACTGGCGAAATATCGTGGCTCTTTCATGCGGGTGGCCAGCGTTAACCACACAAGAATCAGCACGGCACTCGTCAGTATGGCGCCGTTGATGCCCCATCGCCCGTAAAGCGCGCCACCAAGGGTTCCGCCGGCAAAGATCCCCAGAAACTGACAGGTGGAGTAGACACCCATGGCGGTGCCCTTCTGGTCAGGCGGCGAGATCTTGGCTACGAGTGACGGCAGGCTTGCCTCGAGGACGTTAAATGCCGTAAAGAAGATCCACAGCCCGATCGCCATCGCGACAATTGACTGGTCGGCATAAAAATAGGAAAAATTCGCGAGCGCGAGCACGGCCACCGCGCCAAGAAATATCGAGCGCATTTTGCGGCGTTTCTCGGCCATGATGATGAACGGCACCATCGCAACGAACGCCAGTACCATGATCGGGAGATAGAGCTCCCAGCTCTTGGCGATCGGAATACCCGTAAGATGGCCCAACAGCACCGGCATCACCACAAAATTCGAGGTGAGGACGAATTGCATGATAAAGATGCCAAAATCGAGCCGTAAGAGCTCCTTGTTCTTCAGGACCTGCCTGAAAGATTCCGTAGCCACCTCGGTATCCCGATGGCGGAGGTGCGTCTGTGGGGTTGGCACTGCCCAGACCACGATGCCCATTGCCCCTATGGCCAGGATGGCCGTCACCCAGAATATGCCAGTGACCCCAACCCAGGTGTTGAGGACGGGGCCCAGTACAAGGCCGGCACTAAACGCCACGCCGATACTGACGCCGATCGTGGCCATGATTTTGGTGCGGTGTTCGTCTCGTGTCAGGTCAGCGGCCAGTGCCATCACGGTCGAAGAGATGGCTCCGGCCCCTTGCAGGGCCCGCCCGATGATCACGCCGTCGATCGTATGTGATAGCGCCGCGACGACGCTTCCGCCGGCAAATATGGTGAGCCCGCCCAGGATGACGACCTTGCGTCCGATGCGGTCGGAGAGCATGCCAAAAGGGATCTGCAGGAGAGACTGGGTCAGACCATAGATACCGATGGCAAGGCCGATGAGAAAGGGGCTATGACCTTTGAGTGTTTCACCATAAACGGTGAATACCGGCAGGATCATAAAGAGGCCGAGCATGCGTACGGTATAGATCCCCGCCAACGAATACGCGGTCTGTTTCTCCTGCGGCGACATCGTATCGCTGAATGCGGATGCTGTGCGTGACACGGACCGGATTGTCTCCTTGAATGCCACAGTCGCAGGAGTGTTGGCCGGAGACCGATCCGTATGACTGGGGAATGCGGCCATGATATCGCCACCCGGAAGCTAACACCAGCAGACTACGGGCGCAGAGGGCAGTATTATCTCGTAATCCACGCAATGATGAGCAGAATTTCTGCCGGACTTTCCCTGTGAGTGCGCTGAAAAAATGGGCAAAAAATTCGAGGTAAAGAAAGCAATGTAAAGAATGGTAACGCCGCTTCCGTGCGAACGTTGCTCAGCGTGATGCTGCGCACCTTCAGGGTGGCAACGTCCTGGAGACGAGCGCGCCCGCTCGTTGCTGAAGGTCTCAGGGAGCCTCATACGCCCACAAGGCGTGTTCGGGACCGTCCACACGGATCCCATAAGCGCGCGCAAGCAGGGCGCGCGCTCGGCGGGCGTCCGGTCTCAGCGCCATGCCTGTCAATCCCGGCTGTCCCTCAACCGCCGCACGCGGTTGCAGTTCACTTGATCTTCAGACCCAATGGGTAACGCCTGATCTTTCCGTTGCCCTAAAGTGCATGTCGGAGGTAATCCGTGTCGATGCCCCGTGGCTGCTCGTGGTCCTTGTCGTCCGTTTCCGCGGCCCCGTGCGCGCCTAGACCGTGGAATCCGCCGGGCGCCCTCTTTCCTTAAATAGCCGCTCACCCCTGGAGTCAAACCACTTCGGATAGGCCGACGGGTCCGGCGGCTCGGGTGTGTGCTCGCCATCGCAGCAGCCCCCTGTTGCCCGCTCGGGCGGGTCTGTCGGCCTCCCTTAAAACCCGTCCAGACGCCGGGCCACTACACTGTTTGGGGGGTGGTCAGGACGCGCACGGGATATTGATTTTAAGGAAAGCACGCCGCCAAGCAATACCGGGCGCAGGCAACGGTTGCGATGGAGGATCGTCTATGCTAGTGTCGCGGGCCGTTCGGGCTTGATCGAAGTCAAGTGGGGATCAAGGCCCTGACAGGAGGCTTCGTCGCCCGATTGCGGGGCGAGGCGCTCCCGGGTTGGTCGGACTTGCTCCCGCGAATCGGTATGTGACGGGTGGGGAGCCAGATGACTCAGGGTACGGAATTGTCGCATTACCGCCGGATGATCCGGCCTAACCGCTCGTTGTCACGGCGATGGCTGGTCGCGGTCTTCGCGGCATATGTGGTTACCGAAGTAGGGATAGGCGTGGCATTCTTCATCATGGGCGCATGGCTCGTCCTGCCATTTGCAGGTCTTGAAATCTTCGTCATCGGAGTCATCCTCTATTTGGTATCGCGGCACGCGCGTGACTACGAGCTTATCGTGGTGGATGAGCGTCACCTCAAGGTCTTTAGACGCCTCGGCAGGCGCAGGTTCCATCACGAATTCCAGCGGTACTGGGCAAAGATCTCACTCCGATGCGATGCCAGAAAATGGTATCCATCCCGGCTGGTCGTCGGCTCGCATGGGCGTTTCGTTGAGATCGGGGCGTGGATGGAGGAGGACCAGCGCCGCGTACTCGCGCGGGATCTTAAACAAATAATTCAGCGGTAACAGCGCCAATGTCTACCGCTGGCGTTTTATTTTTGTGATTCAGGGGAGAACTTGCATGTCCACATGTCGTTACCGCCGTCTGGTGCCGTTCGGTCTTGGGCTATTGGCGCTGCTATCGAATGTCGCCCGTGCGGCCTCCGGGGTACCATCCGATTGGGGAATCAATATTCAGCCCCCGGTAACCCCCATCGCACAAGATATCATGCATCTCCATATGATGGTGTTCTACATCTGTGTAGGCATCTTCGTGGTCGTTGCCGGTTTCATGTTCTATTCGATCATCTTTCACCGGAAGAGCCGCGGGTATCGGCCGGCCACGTTCCATGAGAGCACGACGGTCGAGATCATCTGGACGATTATCCCTTTCGTCATCCTGATTGCGATGGCGATACCGGCGACCAGCACCCTGCTCAAGATCGTCAACACCCGGCCAGGTACCCAGCTGCTCGTCAAGGTGACGGGCTATCAGTGGAAATGGCGCTATTCCTACCCGAAGCAGCACATCGCATTCTTCAGCAGCCTGTCGACCCCGCTTGCCCAGATCGACGATAAAGCGCCCAAAAACCCGCACTTCCTCCTGCAGGTGAATCACCCGCTGGTGCTCCCGGTGAATGAGAAGGTACGTTTCCTGATCACATCAAACGACGTGATCCACGGCTGGTGGGTGCCTGCGCTCGGTATCCAGGATGACGCCATCCCAGGGTTTATCCATGAGGGTTGGGCGACGATCCTGAAGCCCGGCGTTTACCGTGGCCAGTGCGCGCAGCTGTGTGGCGCGGGGCACGGCTTCATGCCGATCGTGGTCAAGGCTGTGCCGCAGGCGCAGTTCGTGTCCTGGGTCAAGAAGGAGCAGGCCGGAGAGCAGATTGCGTCGGCGAACAGCGCAGCGGCTACCAGCAAGGTGTGGACCAAGGCGGCGCTCATGACCAAGGGCAAGCAGGTATTCCAGACGAGTTGCTCGGTGTGTCATCAGGCCAGCGGCCAGGGTGTCCCCGGGATGTTCCCGCCAATCTCGGCTGGTCATCCCTTCAATGCCGCGCCGACGCTGACCGCGAAGCTCGCGCGCCGCGGTTTCTATAAAGGCGGCAAGATCGTTGAAGGTCCGGTCGCAAAGCATATCGACATCGTGCTGAACGGCATTTCCGGCACGCCTATGCCAGCCTGGGGCCCGCAGTTGAGCAATGCGGCGATTGCGGCGGTTATCACGTATGAGCGCAATGCGTTCGGCAATCATACGGGCGATATCGTGCAGCCGTCCCAGATCCAGGCGGCGCGCTAGGCTATTTATTTCGGTATTGAGGAGGGTAAAGAGATGTCCACCGCTACTACTGCTGCACATGGCCACGATAGCCACGAGGATCATCCGACCGGTCTGAAACGGTGGATCTTTACCACAAACCACAAGGATATCGGTACGCTCTATCTGTGTTTCAGCCTGCTGATGTTCTTTGTCGGTGGTGGTTTCGCCATGGCGATCCGCGCCGAGCTCTATAAGCCCGACATGCGGTTTTTCAGTCCCGAGGTCTTCAATCAGCTGCTCACGGAGCATGGGCTCATCATGATCTTCGGCGCGATCATGCCGGGCCTCGTCGGGTTCGCAAACTGGATGATCCCGCTCATGATCGGGGCGCCCGACATGGCGTTGCCACGCCTCAACAACTGGAGCTTCTGGATCCTGCCGTTCGGTTTTGCGCTCCTCATCGGCAGCCTGTTCGCGCCGGGCGGGGGTCCCGCGGGCGGCTGGACCCTGTATCCGCCACTGTCGATCCAGGGCGGAATCGGCACCGACATGGCGATCCTCGGGCTTCAAATACTCGGGGTTTCTTCGATCCTTGGCGCGATCAATATCGTCGTCACGGTCCTGAACATGCGCGCGCCGGGCATGACCTTGATGAAGATGCCGATGTTCGTCTGGACCTGGCTCATCACGGCCTATCTGCTGATTGCGGTCATGCCGGTGCTCGCGGGTGCACTGACCATGCTGATGACGGACCGCCATTTCGGCACGCATTTCTTCAATCCGGCCGGAGGCGGTGATCCCGTCCTGTACCAGCACGTGTTCTGGTTCTTCGGGCACCCGGAGGTCTACATCATGATCCTGCCGGCATTCGGACTGATCTCGGAGATCATCCCGACGTTCTCGCGCAAGCCGCTCTTCGGATACACGTCGATGGTGTACGCGACGATGTCGATCGCGTTCCTGTCGTTTATCGTCTGGGGGCACCACATGTTCACCTCGGGCATGTTCCCGACCAGTGACCTGTTCTTCATGTACTCGACCATGCTGATCGCGGTGCCGACTGGTGTTAAGGTCTTCAACTGGACCGCGACCATGTGGCGGGGTGCGCTCAGTTTCGAGACGCCGATGCTGTTCGCGATCGCATTCCTGGTCCTGTTCACGATCGGGGGTCTCTCCGGGGTCATGCTTGCGATGTGGCCCTCGGACCAGCAGTACCACAATACCTATTTTGTGGTCGCGCATTTCCACTATGTGCTGTTCGGCGGGTCGGTGATGGCCATGATGGGGGCGATGTACTACTGGCTGCCCAAATGGACCGGGCATATGTATAACGAGACCCTCGGCAAGTGGCATTTCTGGCTCACCACGATATTTTTCAACGTCACATTCTTCCCGCAGCACTTCCTGGGGCTTGCCGGCATGCCGCGGCGCATTCCGGACTATGCGCTTCAGTTCGCGGGCTGGAACCAGGTCTCGAGTCTGGGGGCGTTCGGTCTCGGTGCCTCTCAGCTGCTGATGGTCTATATCCTGGTCCAGACGATCCGGGGTGGCGCGAAGGCGCCAGCCAAAGTATGGGAGGATGCGCATGGTCTTGAGTGGACGCTTCCATCGCCGCCTCCTTACCACTCGTTCGCGACTCCGCCGAAGATCACCTGAACATGAGTATCGCGATGATGGAAAAAAACCTGACAATGGCCAGACGCAACAGGCGGACCGCGCTCATGGTGGGGGCGGTCGCGCTGGGGTGGTTCGTATTGGAGATTGTCTGGCACTTCTATTTTCCGTTTTATTCGAGATAGGCGATGGCGTCTTCCGCCCCCACGCCGTCCCGCAGATCGAAGATGGGGTCGCACTTCAAGCTGGTGCTGGTGCTGGTGGCAGTGATCGCGGGGATGACGGGGTTCGGTTATGCGCTGGTTCCACTTTATAATATTGTTTGCAAGCTGACAGGTTTGAATGGCAAGACCGGTGGCATCAACCAGAAGGCTGTGGCTGCCATCAAGATCGACAAACATCGGCTGGTGGAGGTTCAGTTCTTCACTTATGAAAATCAGCAGATGCCCTGGAAGGCAACACCCATGGTTCAGAAGGTGTGGGTGCATCCGGGACAGCTCATGAGTGAGAGCTACCGTATCGAGAACCCCACCAATGACGTGATCACGGGACAGGCGGTCGACAGTCTGATCCCGGATGATGCGGCCTACTATTTCAAGAAACTCTATTGTCTCTGCTTCAAGCATCATACGATCGGGCCGCATCAGTCGAAGATACTGACCCTCGAATACATCGTGATGCCGGGGCTGCCGAAGTTCGTCCACAGGATCTATTTTTCGTACACGTTTTTCGAGGTATCGAAGCACCCGCTTGAGGCGGCCGCGACGCCGCAGACCCTGCGTGTGCCGGGATAACAAGGCGTATTAATATTTAGGAGAGGGGAACAGACATGTCCGCAGCATCCGGGAGTTATTATCTGCCGAAGCCGACCCATTGGCCCATCCTGGGCTCGATCGGGCTGCTGACGCTTGCGTTCGGTTTCGCGCTGACCATAAACGGCTATGTGCCGGGTCCATGGCTGATGCTCACGGGCGCCCTTGTTATCGTTCTCATGCTCTTCGGATGGTTCGGTACCGTGGTTCATGAGAGCCAGAGCGGGATGTACAACCAGCAGGTGGACAGGTCATTCCGCATGGGGATGGGCTGGTTCATCTTCTCCGAGGTGATGTTCTTCTCAGGGTTCTTCTTTGCGCTGTTCTACCTGCGGGAGATCGCTGTGCCGATCATCGGGCACGACCACCTGCTCTGGCCCGGGTTCCATGCCGCGTGGCCGACCAGCGGACCCATGGGCGCGCCTTTTACGCCGATGGATGCCTGGGGCATACCTGCGATCAATACCTTGATCCTGCTCACATCCGGCGCGACCGTCACATGGGCGCACTGGGGTCTTTTGAAGGAGAATCGCAAGCAGCTGATCTTCGGCCTGATCCTCACCATCGCCCTTGGCTTGACCTTCGTCGGACTGCAGGCCTTCGAGTACTATCGCGCGTACACGCAGTTTGGCATGTCGCTGAAGGCAGGTGTCTACGGCGCGACCTTCTTTCTGCTGACCGGTTTCCATGGTTTTCATGTGACACTCGGTGTGATCATGCTGAGCACCATGCTGGTGCGCTCAATCAAGGGACACTTCACTCCGGAACACCACTTTGCATTTGAAGCGGTAACGTGGTATTGGCACTTTGTGGACGTGGTCTGGTTATTTCTGTTCGTGTTCGTTTATTGGCTGTAACGGTGGGCGATTGCACGACGAGGGGCCGCGCTAGGCGCGGCCTTGCCGTCAGGACGGGCTGTATCCCGGGATCAGTCCGAAGTAGAAGGCAGCCATCAGCAGGATGAACAGCGACAGCGACAGGGCGACGCGGATCGTCAATGCGCGCACCATGCGCAGATCGCGCGAATTGCCGCGAAACATGAACCTGAGCGCCGAAAACAGGCTTACCAGAATCGCAGCCAGCATGGCGATGATGACGATGTGGATCAGGAGCAAGGTCGGCCGACCATTTTTTGAGGTTCCGGTAGTATACCCGCGCCCCGGTCACGGCGGCAAAGGGTAGTCGTGCCCTTGGGTATTCGGCCTCGTCTGTGGCCTACGCTCGCTGCGATCGCCGGGATCGCGGTGTTCGTCCGGCTGGGATTCTGGCAATTGCACCGTGCCCATCAGGCGCAGGCGCAGAAGGATGCGTATCAGGCGCGGATAAAACGGACGCCCATGGCGCCGGGTGGAGGTCTATGGGACCCGGCGAAACTCAGGTTCCGCCGGGTCGCGGTATCCGGGCGCTACGATGCCCGGCATCAAATCCTGCTCGACAATCAGTTCAGCGGCGCCAACGTGGGTTATGATGTATTGACACCGTTACGTTTGGCACACAGTCGTTTCCGTGTGCTGGTCAATCGCGGATGGATTCCGTTTAATGGTGATCGGGCGCATCCGCCGGCGGCACCGCCGCCGAAAGGACGCCAGCAGGTGGTGGGCCTCGTGAGCGTTCCGGGGAGATACTTCCGGCTGGGCCGTCCTCGTCCGCCGTACCCATGGCACACGGTATGGGAGTATCTTGATCTCAAGCTTTACCGTCGTGCCGCGCCGTTCCCGGTAGAGCCGGTGGTGATCCTGCTGTCGCCACGAAGTACGGGTGGTTACGTACGGCACTGGCCTCCCGCAGGGACCAAGGTCGCCATGTACGAGGGCTATGCGGTCCAGTGGTTCCTGTTCGCGTTCATTGTCGTCGTGATCTTTGTGGTGGTCAATCGGCCGAAACACCATGACAACAAGTGATACCAAGAAACTGCGCCGTGCCGGGCACCGGCAGATCCTGGCAGTGTTCGCACTGTTCGCGGTGCCGCTGGCGCTCGCGACCGCCCTTTATGTAGCGCGCTGGTATCCCGCTCCGGTAAACCATGGCACCCTGGTGACGCCGGCGCGGCCCATCCACTCCGTGTTGCTGACCGAGCTTGACCGGTCCAGAAGCGTGCCCTTCTCGAAGCTCTACGGAAAATGGCTATTGGTTTACTTCTCCGGGGGTTCTTGCGGGTCACTATGTACCGATGCCCTCTACAAGATGCGCGCGGCGGCGCTGTTCCAGGGCGAAAATCAGACGCGCGTGCGACGCATTCTGGTATTTCAGAATGCACCATCACCCGCGCGGGTAGCAGCGCTCGTCCGGCAGTTTCCGCAGCTCAGGATCTTCAGTGGCCCTGAACAGTCCGTGCACCAGCTTGCTGTTCAGTTCAACGACCACGCGATACCGCTCAAGGCCGGCGTCGTCGACGTCGTCGACCCCCTTGGAAACTGGATGATGGGTTATCCGCCGGACGCGGATGCGCGCGGGATGCGCCAAGACCTAACGCGGCTCCTCTCCGTCTCGCAAATCGGCTGATCATGAACGACAAACTCAATCTGTTTTTCCGGCTCGCCCTGGTGGCGGTTTTTCTGACCTATGGCGTCATCCTGCTCGGTGCCTATACCCGCATCGAGAACGCAGGCCTCGGGTGCCCCGACTGGCCCGGCTGTTACGGGCGTGTTTTCGCGCCGACGACCCCTGCGCAGATCGAGCAGGCTCAACGGTACGCCCCGCGCGCCGATATCAGCCCGTCAAAGGCATGGAAGGAAATGATACATCGTTATGCCGCCGGCCTGCTGAGTCTCGTGATCCTCGCGCTCGCGATCGTGGGCATGCAGCTCCAGCGCCGGAGCCACTACGCGCGCTATCTGCTTCCGCTGCTCGCGGTTGTCCTGGTGATCTTCCAGGCGACGCTCGGGATGCTGACCGTGCGGTGGAAACTGAACCCGCTGATCGTGATGGGCCATCTCCTTGGCGCATTCACGATACTGGCACTGCTGTGGTGGATTGCCTTGCGCGAGCGGCGTTTCTTCCGGCCAGTCCCGGTGTCTCCGCTCACGCGTCGGCTGCGATGGGCCGCGCTCGTTGCGCTCGTGATTGTGACTGTGCAGATCGCGCTCGGCGGGTGGACCAGCGCGAACTATGCCGGACTCGCTTGCCCGGATTTTCCGACGTGTCAGGGCCAGTGGTGGCCGCACATGAACTTCACCGACGGGTTTACCTTGTGGCACAAGCTCGGTATCAATTATGACGGCGGTGTGCTGAGCCTTGCGGCGGCGGCGGCGGTGCAGATGGCTCACCGGATTGGCGCGCTCGTCACACTCCTGTACGTCGGGGGTCTGTCGCTTTACGTGATCGCGGCAGGGAAGACACATCACCTGTGCCGCTACGGTCTGGCGCTGTTGATCATCCTGCTGGTGCAGGTTACGCTCGGCGTTCTGAATGTGCTGACGCATCTGACCGTGCCGATCGTTGTCGCCCATAACGGCGTTGCGGCGCTGCTGCTGCTTGCGGTCATTACACTCAATCATGTCGTGCGGCCTGGCGCGCACGAGGAGACTACTCCATGAAGACGAGCGGTATCGCGGCCATGCAGCCGGAGCAGCAGGGGTTCGCATGGAAGGCCCGCGAGTATATCGAGCTCGGAAAACCACGGGTGGTCGCACTGATCGTGTTCACTGCGGTCGTGGGGATGTTCCTGTCCACACCCGGGCTTGTTCCGTGGCGGGTACTGGTCCTTGCGACCCTCGGCATCGGGCTCGCGGCAAGCAGCGCGGCAGCGATCAATCATGTACTGGACCGGAAATCCGATGCGGTCATGGCGCGTACGTGCGGCCGGCCCCTGCCTCAGGGCACGGTCACAAACGCGGAGGCATTGACGTTCGCGCTGACACTTGGCGTTATCTCCATGGTCATCCTGACCGTGTGGGTGAATCCGCTGACCGCCGCGCTGACCTTTCTGTCCCTGATCGGGTATGCCGTGATCTATACCGTATTCCTGAAGCGCGCCACCCCGCAGAACATCGTGATCGGTGGCGCGGCCGGGGCTGCTCCGCCGATTCTCGGCTGGGCCGCCGTCACCGGGCACGTGGATCCGAATGCGCTGATCCTGTTTCTGATCATCTTCACGTGGACGCCGCCGCATTTCTGGTCGCTCGCGTTGTATCGGGAGCTTGAATACGAGAAGGTCGGGATTCCCATGCTGCCTGTCACGCATGGCAGCAGGTACACGAGACTCCATATCGTGTTCTATACGCTGCTGCTGACTGCGGTGAGTCTGATGCCGTTCGCGAGCGGCATGAGCGGGGTCGCGTATCTCGTCGGTGTATCACTCCTGGACGCGCTGTTTCTCTATTACGCCGTGCGGCTGTACAGGCACTACAGCGACCGGTTGGCGCAGAAGACTTTTTTTTATTCGATCCAGTATCTGAGCGCCGTCTTCGCACTGCTCCTGTTTGATCACTATCGCGGATACTTCTCGTCAGCATGGCGCGTGCTCGGTTGATGGGCAGGAACAGAGGGGATGCGGGGGCCTGAGCGCCCGCAGTGGGTTGCGATCGTGGCGCTGATGCTGGCGCTCGCGGCCTGCCACAGATCGCCTCACTTCATCGGCACCAACATCACGGGTGTTCCGTGGGGTGGCAGTTTTACCCTGACCCGGCAAAACGGCAGGCCATTCGACACGGCCTCGCTGCACGGTCGGGTCGTATTGATCTATTTCGGCTATACCCGCTGCACGGACGTCTGTGAGCCAACCCTCCGCCGGCTCGCGCGGCTCGTGCATCGGCTCGGGTCGGCTGCCGCAAGGACCCAGGTCGTGTTTGTGAGCATCGATCCGCGGCATGACACGCCTGAGCGCATGAGGAAATTTCTCGACCATATCGATCCGCAGTTTATCGGGTTGACGGGGACGCAATCGCAGATCGCACGGGTCGTGGCACAGTTCAAGGTCGCGGATACCCGTCATGCTAAGGCGCCTCCCGCCGAGCGTTTCACCCATTCGGACGGCATTTACGTTGAAGGTCCCTCGGGACGTTTGCGTTTGTATGTGTCGGGGTCGACGCCCCTTCGGGGTCTCGCGCACGACATCCGGAGTCTACTCGCGGGCGACTGATACAACCCGGCGTATGGGGGCGCATGGATTATGGTGAAAAGGATATGAATGGTTATCGTGAAGCTGTGCAGGAGGCACGCGAACTTGCGCACAGCCACCTGAACGGGCTGCTTTCAACGCTTTCTGCGGAGATGGCAGGCTGGCCATTTGGATCAGTTGCACCCTACGTGCTTGACTACGCGGGTGACGCGCTGCTGCTGCTCTCCGATCTTGCGCAGCACAGCCATAACCTCAAGCGCGATGATCGAATGAGTTTGCTGGTCTGGGACGATTCCGGAGCGGACATCCAGCAGGGTGGTCGGGTCACGCTGCTTGGGCGCGCATGCGTGGTCGAAGGTGATGCCGCAATGCGCACCCGCTATCGGCGTTATGTTCCAAAGGCCGATGACTACTTCAGGATCCATGATTTCCGGTTCTATCGTCTGCAGGTTGAACGTGTGCGGTACATCGGTGGTTTCGGCAACATCCACTGGATCCGCGGCGAGGATTACCGGTATTCCGGGGATGCGACTGCCCTGTGGGACGCGGAGGAGAGCGCCGTACAGCACATGAATCAGGATCATGTCGAAGCGTTGTCCCTGTATTGTCGCTCCGCAGGCGTCGAGGATCCGGCTCCGCGACTGTTGGGCATCGATCCGGAGGGATTCGACATGGAAGCCGCGGGGCGGCGGCTGCGGCTGCGGTTTTCGGCGCCCGTGCATGACGCGGCCTCGTTACGCGCGGAATTCACGCGCACCGTTCGGACCTTACGCGAGGGTGCCGCCGGGAACCTCTAGCTCGTGTATGCGGCCATCGCGCAGCTCGAGGCGGCGTTCATGGAATGCGTTCAGGGTCGAGCGGTGGCCGACGCTGATGAACGTGGTACCCGGGAGTTCGCGGCGCAGCATCCGATAGAGATCAGCCTCGGCCGCTTCGTCAAGGGCGGAAGTGGCCTCGTCCAGATAGATCCAGGCGGGTTTCTGCACGAGGATGCGCGCAAACGCAAGCCGCTGCTGTTCACCGAGCGACAGAGTCAGCGACCACGGACGGGTCTCATTGATCAGGTCCGCGAGACGCTCGAGGCCGACGGTGCGCAGTGCGGTGGCGAGCTCTGTATCCTTGGTGTCCGGAAGGCCGTGGGGATACAGCAGGATCTCGCGCAGGGATCCGAGCGGAATATACGGTTTCTGCGGAAGGAAGAGCGACTGGGATCGCGCCGGAACCGCCATCTGTCCTGTTCCGAACGGCCATATGCCTGCTAACGTCCGCATCAACGTGCTCTTGCCGCTTCCAGAAGGCCCGGTCACCAGCACGGAAGTGCCAGGACCGACGGCGAGCGACATGTCGCGCACGAGTTCCTTGCCATCTGGCAGATGCAGCGTGAGTCCTGAGAGCGAAAGCGAAGGACCTTCGTTGCAGACCGGCGCGTCCGGCGCGCTCGCGGTATCCTGAACCTGCGTCATGTGCTTGTGGAATCTGCTTAACCGGTCCACCACGGCGTGCCACGCGGCGAGCATGTCGAAGCTTGATACCACATACGACATGGCCCCCTGGACCTGGCCAAAGGCGGAAGCGATCTGTATGACGAGTCCGATCTCGATCGCGTGGGAGAAATAGGCCGGCGCTGCGACCAGGAAGGGGAAAATGACCGCGACCTGGACATACCCGTTCGAGAACCAGTTGAGCATCTTCTGCCGGCGCATGATCGACCAGTAGTTCGAGAACACCGATGCGAAGCGGGCTCCGAGCCCTTCGCGTTCCCGGGGTTCTCCGCCATAGAGCGCAATGCTCTCGCTGTTCTCGCGGACGCGGACTAACCCGAAACGGAAGTCGGCATCATAGCGCTGCTGGTTGAAATTGAGCCCGATGAGCGGCCGGCCGATCCGCACACTGAGCCAGGTCCCCGCAACGGAATAGATCAGCGCCGCCCACACGAGGTATCCTGGGATGTCGAGCGGTTTTCCGTGAAAGGGGATCGGAGTCTTGTAGGAAAGCATCCAGAGCATGGTGACGAACGAGCCGATGGTAACGACGGACCGCAGGAGTCCGAGTGAAAGATGCCGCACTCCGCTCACATAGGCGCCGATGTCGTCCGCGATCCGCTGGTCCGGGTTGTCGGTGTTGTCGTTGAAAAGCTGCATCCGGTAGTACGTGCGTTCCGAGAGCCACTCGTGCACATAGCGGTTGGTGAGCCACCGACGCCAGCGGATGTACAGCATCTCTCCGAGGTATGTCTGGTACACGGCTGCCCCGATAAATGAGGCTGCAAGCCAGCAGAACCGTAACATCGCGGCCCAGAACGCGGGCGCATCGTAATGCTGCATGGCATCATAGAAGCCGTTATACCATTCCGTGATCAGCACGTTGATATAGACGATCCCAAGGTTGAGCGCGACCACGGCGGCAAGCAGCCGGTATGCCGAATGCCGCTCTTCAGAGCGCCAGTAGGGGGCTGCAAGGTGCCAGGCGTCGGCAAAAAAGGAGCGGTTAAATCTCTCCATCAGGTGTTGATCTCCGGTCTGTCAGTTGGGCCCGCTCATCGGACCATGAGTCGCACGTCATGTTCCCCGTCTCCGGGTTCTCGCTGCTGTCTGTCGTTCAGAGGTATGATGGCACGAATATGATCTTCGATACCTTAGTGGACGCCCGGACTCTCGGTGACCATCTCGGCCAGCCGGACTGGGTGGTCGTGGACTGCCGGTTTCGTCTTGATGATGTCACAGCCGGGGCTTTGGCCTATGCCGCGGGCCATATCCCAGGGGCACGCTATGCCGACCTTGAGCGCGACCTTTCTGGCCCGCGAAGCCAAGGTTCCGGCCGACATCCTTTGCCCGACGTCGGCTGTCTGCACGAGACCCTGGCGGCATGGGGGATCAACCCGCGAACGCAGGTGATCAGCTATGATGATGCCAGCGGCGTATATGCAGCACGCCTCTGGTGGCTGCTTCGTCTCATTGGTCATCGTACCGTGGCAGTCCTGGATGGTGGTCTTGCCGCCTGGAAGGCGCTGCCAGGCGAGATGACCCAGCTGATGCCCACGGTAGCACGGTCCGTCTATGAGTCGTCAACGCCCGCGGTTGTGACGGTCGATACGTCCTGGATTGAGCAGCAGCTTGCGCAGGTTGGCCAACGCTGGGTGCTCATCGACGCGCGCGGAGCTTCCCGGTTCGAGGGCCGCGAAGAACCTCTGGATGGGGTGGCAGGACACATCCCCGGCGCGGTCAATCTCCCGTTCAATGGAAATCTGGGCGTAGAGGGACGGTTCCTCGCGCCGGGTCACTTACGCGACCGGTTCCTGTCCATCCTGCCGCCCGGTCTCCCGCCGAATGCCGTAGTGCACATGTGCGGTTCCGGGGTCTCGGCGTGTCATAACGTGCTTGCGATGGAGCGGGCAAACCTGTGCGGTTCGCGCCTCTATGCGGGTTCCTGGAGCGCATGGATCAGTGATCCCGGACGCGCCGTGGCGCGCGGGACATAGGGGCGGTGATGGGCAGGGTGTCCGCGGGGCCATGACACCGCACCACGATATCGGGCATGGCTTCCATGGAGGTGCATCTTTCAGGGCAAGGGGAGGATATCCAGGCACGGCACACTCGCCTGATCCAGAAAGCCTTTCCGCACGCCTGTCTGCATGACAGAAATGTCATCCGGGTGTCATCGCTGCAATCTTACAAGTCGGTTTCGCGATGCGCTATCCTAACGTGAGATGCTGTTTCCCGGGGAGGGTATGTGTATGAAGTCTTGGATGCTTGTCGTTTGGGTTCTATGTGCCATGATCACCCTGAGCGTGCGCTCGGCGTACGCATGGCAGCGCCCGGCACTTCCGCCGCTTGCAACCCACCACCGATTCATTCGTGTTGATGATCGGGGGGACGAAGGCGATGACGAAGGCGGTGATGGCGATGGGTGGATCCCTTGGTGGTTCGGGATGCGTATGCTCGCGCCAAGGCGGCGTGTCATTGTCGAGCAGCCTTACTATTCTGCGCCGCCCGAACAGTATTCTTCGCCTCCGCCGCAAGCGTACTGGTATTTCTGCCAGAATCCGGAGGGATATTACCCGCAAGTACGGGCCTGTCCTGAGGGCTGGATGCGCGTTGTTCCGGGCGGCGGCGCCCCGCCGCCCCCGTAAAACGGGCGGCACGACGGCTGCCTGATTGTTGGGTGCGCCGGTCTCCTTTGCGAGCCAGCCAATCGCCAGATCAGCTTGCGCTTACCGCAGGAGCCCTGTCAGCCTGGGGTGCAGTGCGACCCCGGGTCCATTATTACGGATCAGTTGTACAAAACCGGCAACGATTGGCTTTAAAGTGTGCGAATGAACGCCGCAACCGCGCTCATCTCCTTGGAGCTCAACTTGGAAGCAATCGTGTGCATGATGTTGCTCGAGCCGTTGGTCCGGAGTCCTTGCTTGAAGTATCCAAGCTGGGTCGTCACATAGGCGATGTGCTGACCAGCGAGTCTCGGGAACAGCGGTGGCAGGCCGCGCCCGGTCGGGCCGTGGCAGTTCATGCAGGCCGGTGTATTGGTGCTTGGAATGCCGCCCATATAGATTTTGCGTCCCGCCGAGACCAATGCCGCCGGTTCGATACCCGGTGCCGGCCCTTTCTGGCTTGCGAAATAACGCGCGATCTCCGAGATTTTATTGTCCGGTACCGTGGCTGCCATACCCCACATAATGGATTTGGCAAGGGGGTCGGCACGTTTATGATTTTTGAAATCGCGGATTTGAGCGATGAGGTAAGGGGCTCCCTGCCCGGCGAGATCAGGAAATGTCGGGGCAACAGAGATGCCGTTGACGCCGTGACACGCTGCGCAGGTCGTGGTGACAATCGCGGGAGGAGGCGCCGCTGCATATGCACCAGTAGTGATTAGCAGAAGGACTATGCCTGCGCCGGACCCGATCCGCTTGTGCCACAGATTACCGACCATTACTGCCCCCTGTACGTTCGTATTATTGGTCCCAACGTCATCGGGCCACTCTGTTCTCTGAACCGGAGCCGATTCCGCGCCCTTTGAATTCTATCGCCGATTGTACGGCGGCGGAAGGCGTGCCGTGACAGGCGAGAAGCCCGGGCGCGGCGCAGGCCAAGCGGCGAGTCCTTTGTGGTCGTAGAGCCGGTGGGTGGAGCGGTTTTTCTGACTGATTCATGCGCTGCCGCCGGGGCAGTCAGGCCTGCCGGAACAAAGCGCAGATCCAACCTCGCGTCGTATCCCGAGGGGCCCCTTGATGGGGGATCGCCAGTTTTGCCAAATGTTCTTGTTGCGACGAGGACGGAATTGCCACGTGATCGGGAGGTGAGCAAACCGCACCGCGAGTCCACCTGTAGAGGGTTGGTTACCACTATATTATTAAGCCAAAAAACAGCACTGCTGCCGGGTGCGATAGGCGCTCACGCGCGCAACCCCTCGGGCTCATGGTCACACGGCGGTTGCTTCGGCGAGCCTCTCCT
>JAJYDT010000093.1 GCA_021777335.1 Pseudomonadota bacterium
GACAGCGGGAGATCGAACGCGTACGCAAAAAAATCGAGGAGCGGAACAAGGGGTAGGCGGTTATGTTGCCGGACCTTCCGGGCATCCGTGATCCCGAAGGCGCACCACCAGCCGGTTTCCGTCGGCCAGGACCTGCGCGCCAATCGGCGGCAACCGGGCAGGCCCCTGCGGATCAGCGCGGAGGGGATGGCGTGGCCGGCTCGAATTCGACGCACGCCGGGACCGGACGCTGGATGATGTCGCGCCTTGCGCGGAAACCATAGTCCGCCCGCACCACCGAATAGGCGGAGCTCAGGATCCGCAGACCCGACACCAGACGCTGCAGCTCCTGCGGCTCGTCCGAGAAGTGGCGGCATTCTTGGCAGGTGTGTGGCGTCATGCGACCTCCCAGGAGGACACGGGCATCCGCAGAGGTCTCCCGGCGGATACGGCCTTCTCATGAGTGGCTGCGCGCCTTCTTCGTCGAGGATACGCGGTCGCGGCGCATCCCGTCCGACCTCGAAAACCGGCTTTTCCGGAAACTCCAGATGATCGACGACGCGACAACCGATCAGGACTTGCGGATTCCGCCCAGCAATCATTTCGAGAAGCTGCGGGGTGGCCTGCATGGACTATGCTCGATCCGCGTCAACAAGCAGTGGCGAATGATCTTCCGGTGGGACGGCAGCCGCAGCGAGGCAGAGGGCATCCATATTGAGTTTTATAAAGTACGGTATCCGGATTTAGCTGTGTTTGAAGGCTCACAGCTTCCCTTCTTCGAGTAGCCGGATCAGTGTGTTTATGTCCGCCCCATAGTTCTTTTCTGGCGTCTCATTCTGGTGTGGTTCTGCCGCCTTCAAGACGGGTGGCCGTGGCGGGGAAACCCTGGCCAGCGTCGGCAGTCCATACCCCACCGAATCGTCCGCCATCTCGTACCCACGCACCGACACCGGCTCGCGCTTCCGCTCGAACTTAGGTCGAGACAGCTTGTGCTTGTGTGCCCCCTCGGTGAAAAGAATCTTCGCCCGAAGCGCCTCGAAACTGTAGCCCCGGCCCAGCCGGTTCATTACCCGGATAAGGCTGTTCAGTGACTCGGTGTAGGCATTGGTGACTGGGTGCTCGAAGTACTCGATGATCCAGGGCTGCCAGTTCGACCAGGCGCGGATCAAGTCGTGGAAGGCGTCCCGGACTTCATGGGTAACACTCTTGTTCCACGCCTCGTACCGGCGCAGAGCTTCCATCGGATCGCTGGCATCATAGACACCGTAGAACTCCTCCTTGAGCCTGTACGCCTGCCCCAGCTCGGGGTAGTTCTTCGTCCAGGCATCCATGAGCAACCGTTCCTGGTCGTTCAGGTCGCGCTCGTGCTTCAAGAGGACGAACCGATCGTGCATCAGCCCTCGCCGTTGCTTCGGCGTCAGTTGCTCGCGCAGGCTCTTCCTGACCTTCTCCAGGGCGTCATTCGCCATCCGGACAACGTGGAACTTGTCGATGACGATCCGGGCGTCAGGAATGACGGCCTGGACGGCATCCCGGTAGGGTGTCCACATATCCATCGCCACGTACTGGACCTCTGCCTTTCCTTCCAGGTTGGAAAGGTAGTTCACCACCGTCTTCTTGTCCCGATTCGGGAGCATGTTGACGATGGTGTTGTTGCGGATATTGCTGATGACGCAGCGCGGGCGGATCAGGTGGATTTCGTCGATACCCATCCACTTGGGCGTCTCGAAGCGGAATTCCGCCTCCAACTCGTTCACGTAGTCACGGAAGATGTTGCGCACCGTCTTCTCGTCGATGCTGACTTCATCGGCAATGCTGGCGAAGGTGCACTTCAAGCTCTGCCGCCCGATCCACTTGGTCAGCCGGTCGGTCATTTCCCGCTTGGCGTTCACAGCCGGCAGAGACTCCATGAAGGTCTTTCCGCAGGAGAGGCAGCGCCAGCGCCGGGTATCGACATAGATGCCGACGCGCTTGCCGTGGGTCGGCATGTCACGGATCACCTGCTCATTGCGGCCGTGGCCGCGCAGGGCATCCGACTGGCAGGACGAGCACACCGAAGGCGGGTTCGAGACCTCGGCGGTGATGTGGTAGTCGTGGTCGGTTTCCTCGACCCGCACTACTTTGTAGTCTGGGAGGTTCAAGATATTCGCGGGCATTACTTCGCCTTGACGGTGATGGCTGAGGACATTCGAGCGAGTTCGATAGCGACCTTCGCGCGTTGTGCAGCCTCAACGTCGAATGGCTCAGGGTGTCGCGCCAGCAGGGCGCTGATGGCCGCATGCAACTCAGCGGCATCGTCCTCGCCGATGAACAGCAGCTGAAGGTCGTCTTGGGATGCGTCAAGCAGTTGGCCGATGGTCTGGATGCCCAAATCCTGGCAGCACAGGTGATACCAACGAGTGACATTCAACCAGGTGACGTGCAGGTTGCGGATGTGGTCAGGAACAACAAGGCTGCCGAACCGCGAAGGCAACTCGCAGTTCATTGCACACCTTTCTTGATCTCGGCGTACATGGCATCCGGAGCAAGATCGATCTCTCCCGGCCACGTTACCGCGCCATGTTCAACGAACACCTGTGCGAAGAGTGCAGAATCGGTGAGGGATGCGAAGACTCCTGCACCAGGCGAGTGAATAAGGGCGGTCAGGTCCACCGTCCCTTCGATGCCATCCACGAATCGGACGCGCAGCCGGAAGGAAGGCAGGGCTTCCACCGCCACCACACGCCACGGCATGCGTGGCTGGATCGGCGGGGTTACGGCAAGGGGCGAATCTTGTGGGGCTGCTGATTGCGTGCGCATAACTCCCAATCCTCCATGAGTTCGGCGCGATGTTCCTGCGCCCATTCCAGTACCAAGGCAAGGGCACGTCGGGGCATCTCACCTTCCAGGACATCCAGGGTCCGGATGTCGATCAGCACCTCGTGCTCCGCATAGAGCGCATGGAAGTGCGGTGGAGCGTGGTCGCTCCAGAACATCTGGATCAGGATTCCGTAGAACGTGCTGATGGTCGGCATCACGCACCTTTATCCTTGCCGCTGATGCTGAACCGTATTCAATGCCGCGAAGCGTGCTTTGTTCTCCTCACTGGCACAGATGGAATTCCAGCCCATCGCGTAGGCCGTATCAGTTTCGGCGTCGCACCACTCGTCCATGAAGAGGATGGGCGTCGCTGAATTCGCCAGAGAGTCCAGGGCGGCCTTCTTCCCCTTCTCGACAGCCTGTTCCGGGGTAAAGCCCGGCACCATATTGAATCCTCGCATGTCGTGCTCTCCTTTCGCTTGCTTTGCTGCTGCGTCCCAGCCAGCTTGACCCCAAGATGCTTGGCAATACGGGCAGTGACGAACCAAGCCAAATTCAGTGGCTTGCCACTGCGTAACACCGCGCTTATCGCACTCAGGGCAGCGTAGTCGATTCGGCTTTCATTGCCCATAGTCCTGGGCAGCGCGAACGCCCATATTCAGCCCTTTCCTAGCGGCAGGCTGCTCAAGTCAGCGTTGGACGTCGCACCTTCCCGTTCGGCAGCGCTACCGGCCGGAATATATCCAGTCCGCTCCAGCTCGCCCACGCCTCGGAATCTTCGCTGCCCTGTTTCCACAGCGCTCCCCAGTTCTGCGCAGTACCTGTCGTACTTCGCACGGCATTCACTGCATTGGGTCTCCGGCGGCGCATCTGCGAATTCCTGCAACGACAGCAGCCGAACGCTCCTACTCGGTCTTGACGAGTAACGGCACGGCGATCTGGTTCCGTTTGGTTTGCACAGAGGAACCTTCAGATCCACCTCCAAAGACACACTGTAATCCGGTTTCAGGATATCCGGACGCCGGGAAGAAGGCAACAACATAATCCGGTTTTGCACTTCTATGTCACGCGCTCATCATCGAACGAAAAACACACTCAAATCCGGATACCCGTTATTTCCTGCTCGAAGACCTTGATATCGTGGCACGGCTGCGCGCCGACCCCCAAGGTTTTCTCGACTCGGTAAAAACACCCGTCATCCTGGACGAAGTGCAGAACGTGCCCGAGGTGTTCGCCTTTGTGCGCTCCCGCATTGACCGCCAACCACGCCGGACCGGCCAGTGGCTGCTCACCGGGTCGCAAGAGACGCCGCTCATGCGGGGCGTGTCGGAATCGATGGCGGGCCGGGCGGCAGTGCTGCAGCTTTACCCACTATCGGCGCGCGAAACACCGAAAGTAACCCCCAATTTTTGGTATGCGTTGGATCGTCCCCTCAGCGTCGCTGCGGCGTCCTCATGGCGACGCCGGTTTCAACACCATACCAACCTGCGGTTTTATGTGTCAATTCCTATATATCAATATTATTGTAGTTGGCGCATATAGTATAGTTATTAGTTATATCCGATATTGACGCGTTATCGGGAACAGACCATAATTCCCGCATGACAGACTTGGCACGAAATCCCAAGCAGATCGGCAACCTCATCCGCCGCGCACGCAAGCAGCGGGGATGGAGTCAGACGCAACTCGGCGAGAAGGCAGGACTGCGTCAGGAGACGATTTCCCTGATCGAAACGGGCAATCCGGCAACAAAGCTCGACACGATTTTTGCCGTTCTCGCCGCGCTCGATCTTGAATTCCAGATCGGACCACGATCGAAGGGCCAAGCTGCCACCATCGAGGATATCTTCTAATGCCGCGCCGCCGCCAGCATGTGCCGCTGCGCGTCTATCTCAACAATCGCCTCGTCGGCCATCTTCTCAAGGAGCCGGGCGGCGCGATTAGCTTTCGATATGAAGATAGCTGGCTCGGTTGGCAAAATGCGATCCCGGTCTCTCTTTCATTGCCGCTACGAGAAGATGCTTATCGTGGCGCTCCAGTCAGTGCGGTCTTTGAGAATTTGCTTCCCGACTCTGAATCACTGCGCCGGCGCGTCGCAGAAAGGGTCGGCGCTGAAGGGATCGATGCCTACAGCTTGCTCGCGGTCATTGGCCGGGATTGTGTCGGTGCGCTCCAGTTCATCGCGGATGAAGTCGAGGAGCGTGGCATCGCGATCGAAGGCGATCCGGTCGATGACGCCGCCATCGAAAAGTTGCTGCGGAGCCTTGGGCAGGCGCCGCTTGGACTAAGCCGAGACGATGACTTTCGCATCTCGGTTGCCGGCGCACAGGAAAAGACGGCGTTGCTCTGGGATGGTAAGCGCTGGCGTAAGCCTCTCAGGACGACCCCGACGACTCATATTCTCAAGCCTCAGATCGGTGAGCTGCCGAACGGCATCGATCTGTCGAACAGCGTCGAGAATGAATTCTATTGTTTGAGGCTGCTCGCAGCCTTCGGGCTTCCGGCCAATGACGCCGCTGTCAAGACGTTCGGGAAAACCACGGCGCTCGTTATTGAGCGCTTCGACCGACACTGGACGCGAGACGGGCGCTTGTTGCGTCTGCCGCAGGAGGATTGCTGCCAAGCGCTGTCGGCTCCTCCCAGCAGAAAGTATCAGAGCGATGGCGGGCCCGGACTCGTGCAGATCTTGGATCTCCTCAAGGGCAGCGACACGCCAGATGAGGATCGGAGGACCGTACTCAAGGCCCAAATCCTGTTCTGGCTCATCGGGGCGACGGATGGACACGCCAAGAATTTCAGCATTTTTTTGGGACCGGGCGGCAGCTACCGGCTGACACCCCTCTATGACATCCTTTCAGCTCAACCCAGCCTCGACGCCCGCCGGATCGAGAGCAAGCAGATGAAGCTCGCGATGGCCGTGGGCACCGCCAACCACTACAGAATTGACGGAATTCAAGGCCGATATTTTATCGAGACCGGAAGTGCGGCGGGGCTTTCGAGAGCGACGGTTCAAACTGTGATCGAGGAAGTCGCGGCAGTTGCGGACGGCGTCATGGAACGAGTGGCTGACGAGTTACCGCCCCGATTTCCTAAATCGATCCATGCCTCTGTCAGTAAGGCCGTGGTCGCGCGTCTCCGGACTCTTTCAGCGGGAGCGTGAAGCTGAGCAACGCCTCGCTGTCAGCCCCTGTCGACTGCTCGACATCTCCCCCAACACATTGACCGAGTGGCCAGCGACCGCCGGAACGTGACGGCCGCGACCGCGCTCATCCCAGCCCGGGTGTTCGGCAGCAGCCCGGACTTCTGGCTCAACGTACAACGGCGCAGCGGCGACCCCGACTGCCGTGCAGCCCGGGGCTTATCGGTGCTCAGGCCCTCCCTGCAGCCGTCTTTGCGCTGACGCATGCCAGGGAACTCGGAGTCGAGGACATTTTTCCGGCATCCCGCCCCCTTGCAGCAAGAGCCTCCGGTCCCGGCTCGACCCGACCGAAAATTCATGGAAGCGCCGCACCTGTGCGCCGGTCCCTCCCCGCTCATTGCCTCGGCGCATTGCCGCGTGCGGAATTCGGGGTGTCCGCATCGCCCTATCGGTGCCCGAATCCTGCGCCGCTACAGCGTGCCGATGTCCTCGCCGTCCATCTGGCGTCTGACGAGGCGCACGTCGTTGCCGTTCAGCGCAAACGGGAAAGACCGGATGTCGGAGGGGCTGGAATCGCCGTAGGGGCGGTTGCAGGCTGAGACCTCCTCGTCGCTCTTTCCCGGACATCCGGAAGTCTGAAACGGTTTTCCGGAATCGATGAGCGTCGCAAGTTCCGCTTCCGGAACGCCGAAGTCGATCACCCGCCCCTCACCGTCGAAGCGCATGTGCGAGATATGTCCTCCGGCGTAGTCGATGATGAAGCGCGCGAGCTGGACCCGGCGCCACTGGTCGCGCGGAGCCGCCGCCCAGTCCTCCATGAGCGAGCCGCGCTCCGGGAAGAAGGCGAACATGTGGTTGTGGCCACCCAGGTCCG
>JAJYDT010000094.1 GCA_021777335.1 Pseudomonadota bacterium
TCAAGACTGCGGCCCTTGTAGGTCAGCGCGCGCACATCCTTGGGCAAACACGAACCACCGAACGCAAAACCCGGCTTCAGGTAGTAAGACGAGAGATTGAGCTTCGTATCCCGGCAGAAGATATCCATCACCTGATGGCCATCGATACTCACGGCCTTGCACAGATTGCCGATCTCGTTCGCAAAGGTCACCTTGAGGGCGTGCCAGGCGTTATCCGCGTATTTCACCATCTCGGCCGTCTCGACATCGGTTCGTATGAGTGGTGCCTGGATCCTGTCGTAGATCCGGATGAGCAAGTCACCTGCCCGCGGGTCGGTCTCGCCAATCACGGTCTTGGGTGGGTTGTAGTAGTCCCGCACAGCCGTCCCTTCCCGCAGGAATTCCGGGTTGTTACAGACACCGAAATCCACGCCGACGTGCTTCCCAGAAGCCTCTTCGAGCACCGGGATCACGACGCTCCGCATGGATCCGGGCAACATGGTGCTCCGCGCCACCACCACATGAAAACCGGTCTTTTCACGCAACGCCGCCCCAATCTCATCGCACACCTTGCGCACTGCGGAGAGATCAAGATTGCCGTTCAACTGCGAGGGCGTACCGACGCACACAAGAGAGATGTCGCTCCCGGTAACGGCCTCCTGCACATCATGGGTAGCACGCAGGTGGCCTGCCGCGACTGCCTTGGCGATCATCTCGCCGATGTCCTTCTCGATGATCGGCGTCTTGCCCGAATTGATCAGCTCGACCTTGGCCCGATTGGGATCTACCCCGATAACGTGGTGCCCCTCCGAGGCAAGACATCCAGCAGATACCGCCCCCACATACCCCAAACCAAAAATGCTGATCTTCACCGTCTGCCTTCCTGTTGAACGAAACTTAGATGCCGGAGCTCGCGCTACGAGCTCAACGTTATCCGTCGACCACTGAGTCCGGGGCCGCACTCATGAAATACACCGAGGGGAACACCCATCGCCCAAGGCCCGTGTTGCTGATCCAGTGAATCTTTCCCGCGTGGTTCGGGTAGATCTCCAGATAATAGTCAAGCGTGATATCACGCACCGCGCCGAGGGCGGCCCCGAGCTCGGAGGTGAGCTCGGTTGCGGTAAAACCTGCGTGGGCACCGTACTCGTTTCTGAATCGCCCCTTGGCGCGCTTTTTCCAGTCGATCCAGTTCCATAACAGCTTGACGCGGAGTGACACCTCGTCATTCCCGATATAGCCGGCCAACCGGGAGCGGTTGGGCGTACCGACATACCAGCCTCCATTCCTCGCCAGCACACGGCGCATCTCCCGCAGTGCGCCGCGAAAATCGGGGATATGTTCCAGTGCGTGGTAGGAATACACGAAATCAAAAGACTCATTTTCAAATGGCAAGGCGGTCGCATCAGCGACGCGCAGATCAACCTCTGCCGCGGCCTTGGGATCAAAATCCGGCTTTAAGTCGATGCCGATCACCTGAGCGCCGAGTTCATGCCCAAGGATCGCCGCCTCAGCACCAGAACCACAACCCACGACCAGCAGACGTTCCGGTCGCCTGCCGAACCGATGGGCAATTATCTGGGCGATCTTCTGCTGTTTGAACTGGTGCGTGGACATGGGCACCCCTCACATTTTGAACAAATCTTTGGAAGATCGCATCAGCCGGGCCAGTGCCCGTCGCAAGATCGTGAACGTTCAATCACCGTACGGATCCGCTCTTCACCAGTTGGGCGCACCCACTCCCCGTGGATGACAGGCCGTCTTGGGGGGGCGGCAGGTTCGGGCGCTGGCGTCCCCGGTAGGGCGAAGAAACAGGATCGATAGGTCACGCTGCAAAACCCAAGGTGGTGATCACCGCATACTCTCCTAAGGATATTGTTCTACGTCCTTTTCCATTTGCCGCGTTCAAGCGTAAGGACGCTGCATAATGCCTGGCCCGCATCGACCGTACCTGACCATAGGGCAGTCGTTGTCGGCTCCAGTACATCGAATCTTCGGGACACCCAGCCTGCGGGTGAATCCACAGAACCACGAACCCAGCGGGCATTCAGGCCGTCGGGGCCCACCATCGTGAGCACGATGGGGCCGTGGCGGGCGATCAGCCGGTTGCCCTCAAGCGCTACCTCGCAGACCTCCGAGAAATGCCAGAAGAGCTCCACCTGGTGGCGTCCTTGCCCCACCAGCTGATCGGTCACCTCAAGGCGCCGTTCAGCCTTATGGAAGACCAGTTCACGCCGGTGCTGCACCCCCAGGGGAAGCCGCAGATAACCATCGTGCGTCCCCACCAGGCGATCGAATCCGGGACCGCTCTCAAAACTCGCGCACCGGGCCTTGGCATGCCGAAGCCAGAGAAAATTTCCGCCCGACACTGATTGATCCAGTCCGTCGACCCTGAGCGTATTATGGGCCGACGTGCCGCGAAAGTAATCACGCCAGTTGCGTTTGGTATGGTACACATAGGTTCCGGGATCGATCAGCAGTTCCCGCCCCCCCACCGACAAGGTAAACGAGAGCGCATCGGAGTGCCCGTGCGCGGCAATCGACAGATACCCCAGGGGTGCGGTATCGGCCACAATGCGGATCTCGTCCTCGGTCTCAAACGCATCCCCCAGGATATAGATCCCGCCCTGCGGGAATGCGCGCCGCACGGGCAGTGGCCGTCCTGCCTCAGCTGGAAGCGCCGCAAACTCCAGGGCCGCGGCGTCCCCCAGAAGCCAGCGGCTTTTGTCATCGAACCGGCCCGCCTTGGCTTTGAAATCCGGGCGCTTGAACAGGACCGCGCCGGTTGCGAGCAGTGACTGAAAGACCTTGAACTCGGCCTCCCCGGAGAAGCAGCCGATCAGCGCATCGTCGGCATCCCCGAACAGCGGCACATGACCGGAAACGTCCATGATCGATGCGATGAACTCGAGCATGGCCTCGAATCGTTTCCAGTAGGCTTGGCTGAAATCGCGGCCATTGGCGCGACCGATGAGCCCCGCGAGCAGCATCATGTCGGCCACTTCGTGCTGGTACCAGGTGGCCTGTTCGCGATTTACCCCATCCTCGGCATTCTGTTTCAGGGCCTCGGTCTCGAGCCCGCGCTGCGCAGCCTCGCACCAGGTACCACTTCCGGTCCACAGAGGCCAGGTCACGGCGCCGATGAACAAACCCATGAATTCGCCGAGCAGATGATTATTGGCCGATGAGTAGCGCGACAGATAGCCGGCGATAAAATGCTGATGCTGGTAAACCGCATCGAGCCAGCGCCGCCTGAACTGGGACCCCGCGATTGTCAAAAATAGCGGAGAACATTCGCCCCCCAGGAGATGCCACGAAAATGCCCAATTGGTCAGACGGAGCGCCTGCTCGAGTGAACTCGCCCAGTTAGGCCCCGAGGGGTACGGACACTGCGCGATCCAGGACTCGAGCAGTCTCCGCGCACCCTCGGCGTAACGCATCTCGCCCGTCAGATGGTAGGCCTGCGCCAGCGTCACGAGTTCCAGGTGACGATTCTGCTCCCACAGGTACTTGATGTTGCCGACCAGGCGCTCGTCCCGGTAGTTCAGGGTCTTGCCGAACGACATCGGGGCCCTGATGCCGGTTTGTGGATCGCGATTCCAGTCGGGCGGAAAGCCGAGATTGGCGTTGCTGAGCGCAAAGACGTCGAAATGGCCGGACAGGATGCGCTCGGCCGCAGCCACATAGCGTGATGCATCGAAGGCACGCGGGAGGTCCGGAAGCCAGGCCTTGCTGGCGCGAGGCTCCGGTGCGGGTGGCCGGTGCGCTGCCCCGAGTCCGAAGGATTCCAGACGCGCGCGCGTCGCCTGCCAGACGCGCCAGACGATCTCTTCGGGCCCCATGGCCTGCAGGCGCGCGAGCTTCCATGCAAGCGTCGTCACGCGGTCATCCCATACTCCCGGTGCCAGATCTCAAGATTGAGCAGGCACCAGAGGAGCTTCTCATGGTTATGCCGGCCCTCGCTGTGCTCACGTAATATCCGCGCGAGTTCCTGGGGGTGGTAATAACCCGCCGAGCGCGCATCGGGCCCGGTCAAATGATCCATCAGATAGTCCTGCATGGAGCCACGGAACCACTGATTCACAGGCACCCGAAAACCCACCTTGGGCCGCTCGAGGATCGTGCGTGGCAACAGTCGTTGCATGGCCTCGCGCAGGATCCATTTGCCCGTACGGCCATGAACACGCAGCGCGTCCGGAAGGGTCGAGACAAATGCGGCGAGTTCGTGATCCATGAACGGCATCCGGGCTTCGATCGAGGCCGCCATGGTCATGCGGTCGCCTCGCTCCAGGAGGTTGTCCGGCAGCCAGCTCGCCTGATCGAAGTAGAGGATTTTACGCAACGGGCTGTTGTGTTCCGGCCCCTCGAACTGGGGTGCAGACAGGGCCGGCCCCGGATCGGGTAGCGTGATGAGGCGGGCGCGCTCCTTGTGGGACAGTGCGCCGAACCAGCGCGGCATGCGTTCGTTGAAGTCTTCTATGCCAAGATTGACGATCGCGGTCTTGGCACGGTGGAAACGATAGGGCAACGCTCTCACTAACGGTTCAATCAGGCCATGGCGAAATGGGCGCGGCAACCATTGGTAAGGACCGACGTAACGTTCGAATGCATGCTTTGGGTAACCTCCGAGAAATTCGTCCGACCCCTCGCCCGTGAGGACGACCTTGACGGTCTTCGCGGCTTCCTGGGCCAGCAGATAGATCAGGATATCCGACGGCTCCGCCACGGGTGCATCATGGAAGCGCACCATGGCAGGCAGATTGTCCATCAGGTGGTTCTGGGACACCGTCAACTCGCGGTGTTCAGTCTTGAACAGGGTCGCGATCGTCTTCGCGTAGCCAATCTCGCTGTAGGCCGATTCCGCGAAGCCGACGGAGAAGGTCTTCACCGGCTGCTCCGTATGACTCGACATGAGCCCCACCACCGCCGAGGAATCGATCCCGCCGGAGAGAAAGGCACCGATCGGCACATCGGAGATCATGCGGATCCGCACCGCTTCATCGAGCCGCTCAAGAAAGGTCCCGGCGGGGTCGGACGGCAACATGGGCGCCTGCGCGGCTTCCCGATCTGGAGGGGCGTAGTACCGGGTCTCCGTGAGGCGTCCGCCTTCCCAGATCGCCACGCACCCGGGCATGAGCTTGCGTATCCCGCGAAAGAGTGTGGTGGGGCCCGGTACATATCGGTACGCAAAATAATCCCAGAGCGCGGCGCGGTCGACCTCAGCCTTGATGCCCGGAAAAGCAAGGATCGCCTTGATCTCGGACGCGAACAGCAATAGCCCGCCATACTCAAAGAGGAATAGCGGCTTCTTGCCAAAGCGGTCGCGCGCGAGGAACAGACGTTCACGCCTCGTGTCCCACAGGGCAAAGGCAAACATCCCCCGGAACCGGTCGACACATCGCTCGCCCCACGCCTCGTAGGCGTGAATGATGGTCTCGGTGTCGGAATGCGTGTCGAACGAGTAGCCTTTTGCGATCAGTTCATCGCGCAGGGCTTGAAAGTTGTAGATCTCGCCATTAAAAACGATCTGGATCGACCCGTCCCCGTTACCCATGGGCTGATGACCGGTAGAGAGATCGATAATGGAAAGCCGTCGATGGCCGAGCCCGATCCGGTACCCATGATCGGTAGACGTCTCGAAAAACCCCTCATCGTCCGGGCCGCGGTGCGCGATCACTGCCGTCATGCCGCGCAGGGCGCTACCGAGGTCCTCGATAGGACGCTCTGTCAGGTAGCCGGCGATTCCGCACATAGGGAGGAGAATTACTTGTTTGGACGCAGGTGTACCCAGAGATGCCAACCCAGCATACGTTCAAGAGGCATCCACCGGACGGGCAGGGGTGGAGCATGCATGAACCGCTTGTAGGCCTTATCCAGGGTGAAATCAGGAAAATCCCGCCTGACCTCGGCGATCCCATACACAACAGCATAGGGATTGAGCGGACCGTCGGTATTGTAATGCGTGAAGTTTTCCAGGCGGAGATATTTCCAAAGACCCATCTTGGCCGCATTACGCAGGTGATCCCCGGAGATGCCGTTTGGCGAAATACCGGAGCCATAAAGCACACACAACCCGAGACGCCGGATCACAGCGATTGACACCAGATAGTTGAGCGACCATTTGGCATAGAGCATGGCGACAAGCGTACCGCCGGGCTTGAGCACGCGCGCGATCTCGCGTTGCGCTCGCCGGATTTCAGGGATGTGATGCAGGACCCCATGGCTGAAGACCAGATCAAAGCTGTTGTCTGGAAACGGGATGTCGAGCGCGCTTCCCTGCTTGAGCGCCTGGCAGGGAAGCTTTCTGAGCGCCAGACGGGCGCGGACCCGGGTAACCGATTCCTGGGTCAGATCCAGCCCGGACCATCGTCCTCCGCGCCGAATGATCTGCTCGGAGTCAGCCCCCTGGCCCAGGCCGATCTCAAGCACCTCCTGGTCCTTGAACCCGATTCCGTCAAGACATGCAAGGAGATGGCGGTGCTGGCGATACCTGAAGGCATCGTAACCGGTGAAAAACAACTCGTAGTCATTATGGTTTTCTTCCTTGAGACCACCCACCTGGACGTCCCCGCAGGGATGCGCTTGCCAAAATAACTGAATGTCCTGTTCATTCACCGTTTGCTCCTCCAGGAGCGCCCTGTCTACCCGAAGACCCCTGCGTACCGGATCAATAAATAATCACCCGGCGGTAGGCTCCTAAGCCAAGCACCAAGCGCCCCGCGATTGCAGAACGAACGGGGCACCGCAAATCGATACATGTGACGTGACTTACGGGACGTGCGCCAGAGATATCCCTGAGGGTGTA
>JAJYDT010000095.1 GCA_021777335.1 Pseudomonadota bacterium
TTATGGGCCCTATCCCGGTTTCGACGGTCTTAACGGTGCGATCAATATCTACAGGAATGGTGGCGCCTTCGTGATCGGTTCGATGAAGGGACGGATCTCCTGGCCTCGCTATTTCAGAAAACCACTCAGTGTGCGCGTTGCTGAGGGCGACCTCTCTTGGCAGCGGACAGCCGCCGGGTGGCGTATCCACTCAGGCAGGCTGTCGCTTCAGACTGCTGACGGGGCGTTCAGCACCGGTTTTACACTTGAGCTTCCGGCCGCTGGGTCGGCGCTGATAGACATGCACGGCACAGCCGTCGACGTCAACCTCGCGCTGATCCGGAATCTCTATTCCGCCATTCCGAAGAAGCGGCTCAGGCTGTGGTTGCAACGCTCGATTCGCTCCGGCATGGTGACGCGCGGCACGGTGCACCTGCAGGGGAATCTTGCACAGTTTCCGTTCGCGGCCGGTGGCGGACAGTTTAGTGCGCATGCGCGCGTCGTGGACGGCACTTTCGCATTTCTTCCGAAGTGGCCCGCGCTGACTGGTGTACAGGCACGACTCGTATTCGATGGGGGCCATATGGCGGTGGATGGGCATGCCCGGATCGGGCGCCTTTCCGTCTTGCCGCTTGCGGTCAGGGTGACGGATTTTTCCGTTCCTTCCGGGGCCGTTGTCCGTGTACGCGGAACGGTCCGTGGCGGCATCAGCGATACCCTTGATGTCCTGCGAAAGGCTGCCAGTACGGCAGCGTTCATACCGGGAAAAGCCGATGGTCAAGGGAATGGGATGCTTACGTTGCGCATCGGTGTGCCGATCGCAACCCCTGCGGCGTTTACGCTGGCCGGAAACTATCAGACGCAAAATGCGTCGCTATCGTTGCCCGCCCTCCCTGCACGGCTGTCCGGTGTCTCGGCAAAGATCGATTTTGACCGGGCTGGACTCCTTGGCGGCCATTTGGCTGCGCGGCTGCTCGGGGGCCCCGTCACCGCGAAGATTGCTCGCGCGCACAACATACCGGTCGTGTTTCTGCACGGCGAGACCTCGATCCAGTCGCTCGCGGCGATCGCCCCCATCCTTGCACAGCACGCGCGTGGTCCGGCGCCGTGGCACTGTGCCATCCGGATGCTTCCGGGCCTGTTCCCGATCATCCAGTTCAGCGCCGACCTCAAGAGTGTGGCGATACACCTGCCGTTACCTGCGCGCAAACGGGCAGGGGTTCCGGCGCATCTCGAGATTCAAACCGTCCATTCGGGCAAGAGATCAAGCATCGTCGCAGCGCATTTTGGCGATCTTATGGCATCTGAGTTTCTGGTTCAGAAGGTCAATGGGCATTGGTCCGTTCCCCGCGGGCGGGTAACGCTGGGTGCGCAGTTCGCGCCCATGCCGCGTGTGCCGGGGATCACGGTGGGGGTTTTTGCCCCGCGACTGAATGTGGATCACTGGCTCCATCTGGCATCCCGACAAGGGGCTGGAACCGCCGTTTCGCAGCTCATTATCAGGACCAAACACCTGATTCTGCTGCGGCGCGACTTCGGTTCGATCAGTGCGCGGTTGAAGCACGGCAGTGCCGGCTGGTCTGGATCGTTGTCGGGACCCGATGCCGATGGCACGCTGCAATACGACGCGGCCACGACGCCTGACACTATCCGCCTCATGTTGAACCGGCTCATTATTCCAAAAGCGCAGCCGCCTTTGCTTGGTCCGGTATCACCGTCGCCCCCGGTCAATCCGGCCACGCTTCCGAGACTTCATCTGAAGAGCGCATCGCTTGAGGTGGGAGGGCGCATGCTCGGGGCAGTGGATTTCCTTGGCGTGCCTGAGGAAGGGGGGTGGCGTATTGTCCGCGCGGATTTTCAGCGGCCCGAGGGCACACTCAAGGTGAACGGGGACTGGTTTGGCGGCAAGGTTGCGCATACGCGGTTTTCGGTGGCACTCGCGACAAAAAATCTCGGGCAGACACTCACTGCCTTCGGGTTCCCGGGGCAGGTGGCCGGTGGCGTGGCGCATGCCGCAGGTACGCTTGGATGGAACGGACCCCCGTCGCGTTTCGCGCTGGCGCGGCTCAGCGGACAGTTGACCTTCGCGGCGGATAACGGTCGTTTCAAGAGATTGCATCAGGGTGCCGGGAAACTGCTCGGTCTGTTCGACATCCACTCGATCGTGCGCTATCTGACGCTCGACTTCAGCACGCTGTTCAAGAGCGGATACGTGTTCGATCATATCCGTGGCACCTTGCAAATCCATCGCGGAGACGCGCGCACCGGCGGGATCACGGTGACGGGGCCATCCGCCAACCTGAATATCCGTGGGGCCGCGGATCTCGCCAGCCAGCAGTTTGATCTGCGCGTCGTGGTCGACCCGCGCCTGAGTGATACGCTGACGCTTGCGGGTGCAAGCCTGCTTGCAAGCCCTGTTGCCGGTGCCGCAGTGTTGCTGGTACAGCACGTTTTCAGGAAGCAGATCAGTGCCGGGACCCGGATCGAGTACCTGGTAAAGGGGCCATGGAACAAGCCGGTGATTCACGAGAAGCCTGACAATGACGACAAATGACTCACGGTGTCTGCGGGTCGGCGCCGTGCAGATGGTATCTGGGGGCAGCCTCTCGCGAAATCTGGCCGAGGCGGAACGGCTGATCGCGGCGGCAGTGGGCGACGGAGCGGAACTTGTGGCCCTGCCGGAGAACTTTGCGCTGATGCCGGCTGATGAATCCGCGCGCCGTCATGCGGCTGAGGCCGATGGTTCGGGTACGGTTCAGGAATTTCTGCGTACGCAGGCGCGGTACCACGGCGTATGGATCGTCGGGGGCACCATCCCTTTGAGGGCTGCCGAAAGGCTGCGTTCGGCCTGTCTTGTATTCAACGATCAGGGCGAGCGTGTGGCACGGTATGATAAGATCCATCTGTTCGATGCGGCGCTGAAGAGCGGGGTCTACGCAGAGTCTGCAAGCTTCGAGGCGGGCAATGAAGTGACGATATTCCCCGGGCCCCGGTTCACGGTGGGTCTGGCCGTTTGCTACGATCTGCGCTTTCCCTCGCAGTTCGAACGCCTGGCCGAGCAGGGTGCGGAACTCATTGTGGTGCCATCGGCCTTCACCGAGGAAACGGGCCGTGCGCATTGGGAACTGCTGGTACGGGCCCGCAGCATCGACGCGCTCGCCTTCGTCGTGGCGCCGGCCCAGGGGGGCGTCCATGACAATGGGCGTCGCACCTACGGTGACACGCTGATCACAAGCCCCTGGGGCGAGGTACTCGGCCGCCTGAAACAGGGGGCGGGATACATAGTGACGGATCTTGACGCAGCGCGTCTTTCTCAGGCGCGCGAACGGCTACCTGCCTTGAACCGGGGAGAAACTCATGCAGACAGAAACGCTTGACCAGGTAAGACAGTCGCTCCTTGAGCCGGCCGGTATCGGATCAAACGAGCTCGATCGGACCATGAGCCGCATGCTGAACGGCGGGGTCGATTATGCCGATCTCTACTTTCAGTACGGGCGGCACGAGTCCTGGGCGCTCGAAGAAGGCCACGTAAAGAACGCCACCCGCAGTATCGAGCAGGGTGTCGGTGCGCGCGCCATCAGCGGTGAAAAGACCGGATTTGCCTACTCAGATGATCTCGTAGTTCCGGCATTGCTCGAGGCGGCCTCGTCGGCGCGTGCGATTGCCAGGCAGGGAGGTGAGGGAACGGCGCCAGTGGTCTGGCGGAAGGGTGTTTCGCTTGCGCTCTACGGAGATATCGATCCTCTGGTGACGCTTGCTGATGAAGACAAGGTCAGTCTGCTCGAACGCGTCGAACGTGCCGCCCGCGCCATGGATTCTCGGGTCCAGCAGGTCATGGTCAGTCTCGCAGGCAGCTATGAGATGGTGATGGTGTTGCGCAGTGATGGTCTTGCGGCGGCCGACGTACGGCCACTGGTACGTATGAACGTGACCGTGATCGTCGAGCAGGAGGGGAGGCGCGAACAGGGGACCGCAGGCGGCGGTGGGCGCACCGGCTACGAATTCTTCGTCGACCAGGACCGAGCTTTTGGTTATGCCCGTGAGGCGGTGAGGCAGGCGCTCGTCAACCTTGAGGCAAGGCCAGCGCCCGCTGGCGCAATGCCCGTGGTTCTCGGTCCCGGCTGGCCAGGAATCCTCCTGCATGAGGCAATAGGCCACGGGCTTGAAGGCGACTTCAACCGCAAGGGAACGTCTGCCTTCGCAAACCGGCTGGGCGAACGGGTCGCGTCCGAGCACTGTACCGTAGTGGATGACGGCACGCTGTCCGGGCGCCGGGGTTCACTGAATATCGACGACGAAGGCACGCCGACTCAGCGGACAGTACTGATTGAGAACGGGATTCTCAGAGGCTATCTGCATGATACGTTGAATGCGCGTCTCATGGGGCATGCGCCGACAGGAAACGGACGCCGCGAGTCGTACGCCCATATCCCGATGCCGCGCATGACGAACACCTACATGCTCGCCGGTGCGCAGCATCCCGAAGAGATCATCCGATCCGTCAAGCGCGGACTTTACGCCGTGAATTTTGGTGGCGGTCAGGTGGATATTACGTCCGGAAAGTTCGTGTTTTCCGCAAGCGAGGCCTACACCATCGAAAACGGGCGTATCGGTGCGCCGGTCAAGGGCGCCACGCTCATCGGGAACGGACCTGATGTCCTGACACGGGTCTCGATGGTTGGAAACGACATGCAGCTTGATCCGGGTGTCGGCACCTGCGGCAAGGATGGGCAGAGCGTGCCTGTGGGGGTCGGGCAGCCAACAATGCTGATCGACGGACTTACGGTTGGTGGGACGGAGGGTTAAGGATGGTTGAAGTGAAGGAGCAGACGGACAGGAGCCGCGTGTTGAGCGATGGAGAGCTTGCATCCACAGTGCAGCAGGCGCTGGAGGAGGCGCGGCACTTTGGGGCTACCGCCGCTGAGGCGTCCGCAAGCGCGGGAGCGGGCCTTTCGGTTACCGCACGCCTCGGAGAGACCGAAACCATTGAGCATCATCGCGACAAGGATCTCTCCGTGACGGTCTACTTTGGTGACCGCACGGGTTCCGCGACCACATCAGACTTAAGCCGTAAGGCGGTGCGCGAAACTGTCCGCGCGGCGTGCACGATTGCGCGCTATACCGCATCGGATCCGTGTGCGGGCCTCGCGGACCCAAAACACATGGCGCGTGATATCCCGGATCTCGATCTCTGCCGTCCATGGGCGCTTACCGCCGAGCAGGCAATAGATCTCGCGTTGCAGTGCGAGGATGCAGCGCGTTCGGTGGACCCGCGGATCGTCAATTCCGAGGGTGCGACGGTGTCGAGCCATCAGGGCACGGATGTCTATGGCAATACACACGGCTTTCTCGGAACGGTCAAGGCGACCCGCCACGGCGTGAGCTGCGCAGTGATCAGCCAGGATGATACCGGCATGCAGCGGGATTACTGGTATACCGCCGCGCGGGACTCTAAGGATCTCGAGGACGTCGCTTCGATCGGCCGCAAGGCGGCTGCGCGCACGTTACGGAGACTGGGGGCCCGCAAGATCCGTACTCAGAAGGCGGACGTGGTGTTTGAGGCGCCGGTGGCGAGCTCGCTCCTGTCGCATTTCGTGAATGCCGCGCGTGGTGGCAGTCTGTACCGGAATGCATCCTTTCTGGTCGGTGCGCTCGGCCGTATGGTATTCGCGCCTGACGTGGAGATCGTTGAGCGGCCCCATCTTGCGAAATGTCTGGGGAGTGCGCCGTTCGACGACGAAGGGGTTGCAACCCGCGATCGCACGGTTGTGTCCGGCGGCCGGCTGGAAGGGTATTTTCTCGACAGCTATGCGGCGCGCAAACTTGGCCTTGAGACCACGGGCAATGCGGGAGGGGTGCACAACCTTGCCATCCGCACGGGTGGATCCTCTCTTCCGGAGCTCCTGAAAAAAATGGATCGTGGCCTGCTGGTGACCGAGATGATCGGTTTCGGCATCAACATTGTGACCGGCGATTACTCGCGGGGGGCTGCGGGATTCTGGGTCGAGCATGGGGAGATACAATATCCGGTTGAAGAGATCACGATCGCCGGCAACCTCGGGGAGATGTTCCGCAATCTGGCAGAGGTCGCGGACGATGTCGATTCCCGTAGCACCTTGCTGACGGGGTCGATCTGGATCCCCGGGATGATGATCGCGGGCAGCTGATCCTAGTCCGTCTCTCCAGGCAGTTCATAATCGTTGTCGGTAACGGCGAGCATGGTTTCGGACATCAGGCAGTCGCCGCGATACACGATACGCGCATGAACCCGGTTGTGTTTGCCCATGTCCTCAAGGATGCTCGGGATCTCGGCAGGATCGAAGATGTGGTGTCCCCGTCTCAGATGGCGCACCGCCAGCGAGCGGTCGCCTACGGTCACGAGCAGGGGCGTAGGCAGGGCGAGTGGCAGGACATGCTGCTGAACCACCCATTCGACGGGTGTTGGTCTGTGTGATGGCAGGTGCCGCGCGTCGATGCGGAAATGCCCACCCCCACCGCCGACTTTGAGGAGTCCCTCGATCCACTCAAGGTCAAGGCCCTTATGCACGATGAGGGTTCTTCCGCAGAATCTCCGGAAGAAGCGCTCTTCCAGCGGTCGTACCCGTTTTTGCCCGAGCCGATCCGCAGTCTTTCGTAATAACCGCCACATGAAACGTAAGCGATCGAGCAACAGCAGGCTTGCTTATCCCGATGGTGTCGCGGCCGGCAATGCCAGATCTTTCTGTACCGGCGGCTGGCCCGGCAGCAAGGCTTCCAGTGCCTCGACGGTCTGCGCC
>JAJYDT010000024.1 GCA_021777335.1 Pseudomonadota bacterium
GCAGGATTACGAAAGCGATGGCGAGACCCAGGACGATACTCTGTCCGATAAACAGCAAAGCAGTCCGCCAGCGCATCAGTCTTTATGAAAACACATTGTTTTGTGAGGGCGGTAGTCTAGCAAAGTGTGCAGGGTGTCGCGAGACGGGTCCCGCCGCAAGCCCCGTGTCCAGCATCGCGACACGTTAATTATGAAACCTAGCTCCTCATCTTACGATCTGCGTCCCGGCAGGTAAACATCCGCGCGCTGCCACACGAGCGGCGTTGCGTCGCTTCTGCCAGGCCGCTGGCCTCCACACAGCGGCAGGCAGTCGTTTCAACCCTACAGCGGGCGCCAGACGCTGGGGTGCGAGGATACTGATCCCAACCTCAGCCATGTTGAGCCAGATCGCATGCCCGGAGGCTTACGGTTTTACATAGGCACATCCTTCGGCCTGCAATCGGATGATTTCCATGATCCCTGCGGGCACGACATGGCAACTGTCCAGGAGATCTTCGTGCTTAATGCCATGCTTGTTGAGCGCATTATTGCACATGAGGAAATGAACGTCCGCTTCGGCCAAACGTTCAATACGGGACGCGTATTCGCTCGCGCTCTCGTGCCGGAACAGTTTGACCGCGCTGCCGTTGGCGACCAGATAGATCTCAGCCTGGGTATCCGACAGCGCTTTCAGCAGATTTTCCATGTTGCCGATGGCCATGAGCAGGGAATCGGTATGGTCCCAGTCCACATGAAACACCACCTTCATTTCCATATCACGATGCTCCGCAGGGACAGGATTATGACGTTCCGACGGAAAGCGTACCGGCGTTGGAGATGATGCGCAAACGTCACGATGTTTCGTAATTAACGTGTCGTGATCCACGTGCGCGGATGTCTGTACCAGGGTGGGCCGCATTCCCCAGGGATCCGGCTTGTAAAGATCCGTCGCGGCTCAGGGATGGTCACAATCCGGCCCGTTTCATGGAGGCAGCATATCTTGGCATGATTGGGGTCCGCACCCCTGTTGCCGGCGCCGCTCTCCCCGGTTCAAGCTCAACCGGTTTCGGATATCCAGGCCCATTGTGGCCGGGCAGCTTCCGGCCTCATCGGCGAAACAGGCGCATGACCTCGGCTCTCGACCACGGCGTTATGCACAATTTCATCCATTTTATGGTATATAGGGAGGGCGCCAAACACGCTGGTGCGCCGCAGGATGTAGCTACGTGCCGATCTGCCTCATCGGATTCGCCGTGGGCGCCTGTTTGCTGAAGCGTGGGTATCGGAAGGACATACACTGAGAGCCCGCTTTCGTCGATGTGTACCTGAAGGGGGACCCGTGTCCCCCTTTCGCTGTTAACGCCCCTAGTCACCGGGAATCTCGATGGCCACACCAGCAGTTCGCAAGCCGATCATGACCCTTTATTCAGGTATTACCTGTCCATTCAGCCATCGCACGCGCATCGTGCTCTTTGAGAAGGACGTCGAATGCCAGGTCATCTACGTCGATCTCCAGAAGAAACCTCGTGAGCTCGCCGATCTCAACCCCTATAACCAGGTTCCGACCATGGTCGACCGGGATCTCGTGCTCTACGAGTCCCTGATCATTAACGAGTATCTGGATGAGCGTCTCCCGCATCCGCCGCTAATGCCGGTGGACCCGGTGACGCGGGGTCGCGCTCGTCTGATGCTGCTGCGCTTCGACCGCGACTGGTACGATCTGCTCGTGCACAACGAAGGTGACGAGAAGAAGCTCGGCCAGAAGGCACGCAACACCATACGGGACGGCCTGACCGTGATTTCGCCGATCTTCAAGGAACAGGCGTATATCCTTGGGGATGAGTTCTCGCTGGTTGACTGTTCGCTCGCGCCGCTCTTGTGGCGTCTGTCATACTACGGTATTGAGCTGCCGCGGCAGGCCAAACCGATCCTTGATTATGCCCAGCGGCTGTTTGCACGCAAATCATTTCAGCAGAGTCTGACTGAGCGCGAGCGGGAGATGTGCCCCTAGGTCTTGGTCATGAAGCCTCTGAGACCCTACATGCTGCGCGCACTCTATGACTGGATCCTCGACAACGGGCACACACCGCATATCGTGGTCGATGCCGGGGTCGAGGGCGTCGAGGTGCCGCCGGAGTACGTGCAGGAGGGGCGCATCACGCTCAATATCCATCCGAATGCCGTGCAGCATTTCCACATGGGTGACGCGCTCCTGCAGTTCTCGGGACGCTTCTCGGGGCGGGCGTGTCGGGTAAAGGTGCCGGTGCAGGCGGTGCTTGGCGCCTTTGCCCGCGAGACCGGGCAAGGGATGTTTTTTCAGGACGAGACGTTCGAAGGGGGGCCTCCCGATGGGGATGCCCCACCCCCAAAAACGCAGAAACCGGCCAAGAAGGGCCCGGCCCTGCGGGTCATCAAGTAACACCAGCCCTGGCAAAGTCGGAACCTGCCCTGCCGGGGCTTCACGTATCGGTCTTGTGATGGAGCTAATCTGCCTGTTCGAGGGCGCAGCGGTACAGGAAGTTACGGTTCTGTCCCGTGATGTCACAGGCCAGCGCAACCGCGCGTGCCACAGGCAGGTTCTGCAGGAGGAGCTTGAGTACGCGCCGCGCCTCCCGCTCGCGGTCGGCTGCAGTTGCTTCTTCATCAGCGCCTTTGATCAGCAGGACAAACTCGCCCTGACGCTGCTGCGGGTGATCATGTAACCATTGCGCAATCTCTCCCAGGGGGGCGTTGTATACTGTCTCGAACCGTTTGGTCAGTTCCCGTGCGATCGCCGCTGCGCGTGCTGGCCCAAAGACGGTGACCATGTCGGCGACACAGGTCTCGACACGATGCGGTGCTTCGAAGAAGATCATCGTTCTGGCCTCGGTGATGAGTGATTCCAGCCAGGCGCGGCGCGCGGCGCGCCTGGCGGGAGGGAATCCCTCGAACGAGAACCGGTCGGTGGGCATCCCTGCAACAGAGAGGGCGGCAATGACGGCCGAGGGTCCCGGGACCGAGCACACGGGTATGCCGCGTTCATGCGTCGCACGGACCAAACGGAACCCGGGGTCGCTCACCAGCGGGGTTCCGGCGTCGCTGACGAGCGCGATGCTACGTCCTGAGGCAAGCTGCGACAACAGTGCCGTCATCGCCTCCTGCTCATTGAAGTCGTGCAGGGAGAAAAGCGGGGTATGGATCCCGAAGTGCGTCATCAGCTGCGCTGTATGCCGCGTGTCTTCGCAGGCAATGAGCGCCACCTCGGCGAGCGTACGCGCCGCACGGGGGCTCAGATCCCCAAGGTTGCCAATCGGAGTCGCAACAACATAGAGGGTTCCGGGTGTGACGTTGGTCATGGGGACCCATAACGAAGGAGTGCAATTGGACTTTTCTGGCCGGCTTGCGGATACTCTATCAGAAGTTTGGCATGCAGAGCATGACAGTGGCTTCTGAAACCCCCTTCCTGGCATTGATCACCGCTGGCGCCCTTCTTGCCGGCTGTCAGACTCTTCCCTCGAGCGTACCCACGGTATTTTCCGGGAACATTGCCGGCGTGCGCCGGGCGGAGATGGCGGGGGAGTATATTGTAGCAGCCGAGCGTCTGAAGGCGCTCTCCCGGCAGGCCGTTGCGCCCCAGAAACAGCGGTTTGAGATCGAAGCGGCCGATGATTTGCGCCGCGCAGGACAAGTAGCGCAGGCGCAGAGGATACTCGCTTCAGTACGGATCGGCCCGGGCGAGCCCGCACTGGTGGATCGCAAGACGCTGGTGGCAGCGCAGATCAAGTTCGTTCTTGGGCATCCGAAGACAGCGGCACGGCTGCTCGCACGGCTCAGGAGCCGGAGGCTTGCTCCCCGGCTGCTCGCGGAGGCCGATGAGCTTCACGCATCATTGCTGGTCGCGCAAGGACATCCCATCGCGGCAGCACGTGTTCTGGTGCGCCGTGAGCATCTGCTGGTGCGACATTCGGACATCAAGGAGAACCGGCAGCAGCTCTGGAGCATCCTAAGCCAGATGTCGCGGTCGCATCTCGAGACAGCACAAGTCTCGAACCCGGTGCTCGCGGGCTGGATCGCGCTCGCGAAAATTGTCCATGAAACCGCGGCAGGATCCGCACAGCGGCAGCAGGCGCTCACCACCTGGAAGGGCCGGTATCCGGACCACCCTGCCTCCGGCCGATTTCTTGCGGCGCTCTCCGCAGGCGCCCCGCCCATGCCGTCGAGATTTCGGCGAATCGCGTTGCTGCTGCCGCTGACCTCCCGGTATTCGATCGCTGCGCATGCTGTCGAGAGCGGATTTTTTGGCATGGCCGCGGCTCACCCTGATCCGGGTCACCCGCAGATCAACGTCTACGACATCGGTGCAAACCCGGATGCTGCAGGAAAATTCTACCGGCGGGCGGAGCGCCAGGGTGCACAGTTAATCATCGGACCGCTAGGGCGGGACGCAGCGCGCGCGCTGCTTGCAAGCACGACCCTGAAGGTGCCGACCCTGCTGTTCATACACACGAAGATCGCGATCAATGCGCCAGATGGGAATGTGTTCCAGTTCGGGTTGCCCGCGCAGCAGGAGGCGCGGCAGGTGGCCGAGCGCGCGTTTGTGGATGGTCACCGGGGGGCAGCGGTACTGTATCCAGACACCCCCTGGGGCCAGCGCGTGGCCAGCGCGTTTTCGGCGTACTGGGAGAAACTTGGGGGGGCCGTTGACGCCTCACAGAGTTACACCCCGGGGCTCTCGCAGTATGCGGGGCCGGTGGAGCGCCTGCTGAACATCACTCAGAGCTTGCAGCGTGCGCAGATGCTGCGCAACCTGTTGCAAATGAGGCTCAAATTCGAATCGCGCCGGCGGCAGGATATCGATTTCGTGTTCTTGGCCGCCGATCCCGAGGACGGACGGCTCATCAAGCCGCAGCTCGATTATCATCACGCCGACAGCCTGCCAGTGTACTCCACGTCGAATATATTCGGGGCAACCGCTGACCCTGCGGACGATCGCGATCTCGACGGCGTGACATTCGGTGATATGCCCTGGATCCTCATCGGCAACGGCCGCATGGGCAGGCTTCGCGCCGAACTCGCAAACGACCAGCCGTACGTCAATAGCCCGCTGGACCGCTTGTACGCGCTTGGCATGGACTCGTATGCGATTCTGCCTCATCTCGGCGCACTCGCGGCTGATCCGGGAGCAACGTTCCAGGGCGCCACCGGTACGCTGAGCGTGGGTGCGAACGGCGTTGTCCACCGGCAGCTTGTGTGGGCCCGGTTCGAGAAGGGTCTGCCGCGGCTCGTGGATCATTTCCTGAAATACCGCGGCCGGTTCGCGGCGGATAAAAAAATGATCATCCCGCCGCCGCCATTGTCCTAGGACGTCGTCATGGAACAAAACAGGCGTGAAGAAGATCTTATTGCGCAGGTCGCGAGGAACTTCGACGACAGCATTGCGCTCAAGCGCCAGTGCCGCGACGAGCTTGCGCCCATGATCGTACTGGCGGCATCAAAGATGATCGAGTCGTTGTTTAATAACCACAAGATACTCGCATGCGGCAACGGAGGTTCAGCGGCGGATGCACAGCACTTCTCATCAGAATTGCTGAACCGCTTTGAGGTGGAGCGTCCCGCGCTTGCCGCCGTCGCGCTCACGACAGATGCGTCGACGATCACATCGATCGCCAACGACCGTCATTTCGAGGAGATCTTCGCGCGACAGGTGGCCGCGCTCGGGCAGCCAGGAGATATACTGCTCGCAATATCGACGTCGGGAAACTCGCCAAACGTGCTGCGGGCGGTGCAGGCGGCACATCAGCGCAGTATGACGTGTGTTGCGCTCAACGGACGGGACGGTGGCATGCTTTCCGGCGCGCTGGCCGCGTCCGACGTGGATATTCGGGTCCCCGGATCCGTCACTGCACGCATCCAGGAGATACACATCGCGGTCATTCACAGCCTGTGCGATCTGATCGACTCCCGCCTCCTTGGCCATGGCTAGGCGCGTCACACGCCTGTGCGAGTGCTGTTTACTTGTCGCCGTACTGCTCGGCGGCTGTGCCCCGCTCGTGATTGGCGGGGCCGTAGGCGCCGGTCTTGTCGCACATGATTCCAGGTCGCTCGCGGAGGTCGCCGATGATCAGCTGATCCAGCTGCGGGCCCGGGGTGCTATCGCCGGAAATTCCGCACTGCGCCACCGCACGCATATACAGGTGTACAGCGAGAACGGCACGGTGTTGCTGACTGGCCAGGCACCAACACCGGAACTGCGTGACAAGGCATTGCTGCTCGTGCGCGTGATTCCGCACATCAAGCGTATCGTGAACCAGATCGAGATCGCCCCGCCGAGCACTTTCGCGCAACGCACAGAGGACAGCTGGCTTACGGCCGAGGTCAAGGCCCATCTGGTTGCCACGCGCGGTGTCGATCCGACGCATATCCGGGTGATTACGGCGCATCGCGTGGTATATCTCATGGGACTCGTGCCGCCATCGGAGGGGCAGGCGGCTGCCGTTGCGGCGAGTGAGGTTCCCGGTGTCCGCCGAATCGTCGAACTGTTCGACTTCAACCAGTGACCGTGATCGCGGATAAGGTGATCACTGATGGCGAAGCACTGCGTCATGCGGTTGCGTCCGTTGCGCGACCACTTGTCTTCACAAACGGCTGCTTCGACATCCTTCACCGGGGTCATGTCCATTATCTCGAGGACGCGAGGCGCCTTGGCAGGAGCCTGATCGTCGGCGTCAACAGCGACGCATCGATTGGCCGGCTGGGCAAAGGCCCGGGTCGCCCGATCAACTCGCTCGAAGACCGTATGTGGCTCGTCGCGGCGCTCGAGAGTGTTTCGTTCGTGACCTCTTTCGATGAGGATACCCCGCTTGACCTGATCCTGACGTGTCGCCCCGAGGTCCTCGTCAAGGGGGGCGATTGGCGGCCTGAGGACATCGTGGGGGCAACCGAGGTCCGTGCGTGGGGCGGACAGGTCATGACCATACCGGTACGGTTCACGCGCTCTACAACCGAGGTGATCCGTCGCATCCGGGGTGCCTGAAGCGTCAATATGCTCTGTCAGGCCAGGGAGGGGCGTGCGGACGTCGGCGGAGCGCCCTGTACCGATCCGGTGCCGTCGCCGACGCGTATTCAATTCCCTAAAGCCTTGCTCCCGGGGAAACGTGAAGCGTAGACTCGAACCGGGAGTCGGCCAGGCAGCCGCTTCGCTGACGCGAAGAGGAAAGTCCGGGCTCCACAGGGCACGGTGCCAGGTAACGCCTGGGGGGCGCGAGCCCACGGAAAGTGCAACAGAAAATATACCGCCTGCGCAAGCAGGTAAGGGTGAAATGGTGCGGTAAGAGCGCACCGCGCTGGTGGTAACACTGGCGGCATGGCAAACCCCACCGGGAGCAAGACCGAATAGGGGAACTGTAGTGCGGCCCGCACTGTTCCCGGGTAGGTTGCTTGAGGCGCGCGGTGACGCGCGCCCTAGATGAATGGCTGTCCACGACAGAACCCGGCTTATCGGCCGGCTCCCTCCTCTCAAGACCCCCCTGTCTTTCCCGCACAACCCCGATTTTCGGGCGATCTTTGGTTCTTTGAGCCCCGCTTCCCCGCGCGTGCTTGACACTGCTTTCATTCACTCTCTATAGTGTCATCAAGTGGTAAAAAGTGGGTAATTGTGGATCATAGTGGCCTAAAATGTACCGCGGCGTAAACAGTCTGACCTTGGACGGGAAGGGCCGTCTCGTGATACCGACCCGGTACCGGGGGGAGATCATGAGCGCCTGCGAGGGTCGGATGATCGTCACGGTGGACCGCGATCAGTGTCTCCTGCTCTATCCGCTGCCCGAGTGGGAAGAGATTGAACGCAGGCTCACGGCCCTGCCCTCGCTCAATACGCAGGCGCGGGGGCTGCAGAGGCTTCTGATTGGCCATGCGACCGAGTGTGAGATGGACAGCAACGGCCGCATCCTGTTGCCACCGATCTTGCGGACGTTCGTGGGGCTGGAGCGGTCCGTGGTACTGGTGGGACAGGGCAACAAATTCGAGGTCTGGGATGAGCAACAGTGGAACGTGCGCCGCGCCGAATGGGTCAAGGTGGCGCCCGAACAGCTCCCTCCGGAACTGGAATCACTGTCTCTTTGACGGAGGATCTTCCGCATCGCCCGGTACTGGTTGACGAGGTGATCAAGGCGCTGAAGCTGCGCCCGGAGGGGCGCTACGTGGACGCCACGTTCGGCCGCGGTGGCCATACGGCGGCGATCCTGGAGCATCTGGGGGTGGCGGGCCGGATCCTCGCCATTGACCGCGATCCAGAGGCGATTGAGGCGGGCCGTAAGCGGTTCGCAGGCGACGCGCGCATAGCGCTCATCAGGGGTCGATTCTCCATGCTAAGACAGCATCTCGAATCGAGCGGCATAACGGCAGTGGACGCGATCCTGCTGGACCTCGGCGTATCCTCGCCTCAGCTCGACGAGGGTCTGCGCGGTTTCAGCTTCATGCGACCTGGTCCGCTCGATATGCGCATGGACCCGGAAAGTGGGCCGCCAGTGTCAGAGTGGCTTAACGCGGCCCCGGAACAGGAAATCCGCGAACTCCTGGAAACCCTCGGGGAAGAGCGTTTTGCACGTCGGATCGCGCATGCAATCGTGGTGGAGCGCGGAAGCGCGGCGATCAGGAACACGGAGACGCTGGCGCGCATCATCAGGCAGGCGGTTCCGGTTCATGAGCGCGGCAAGCATCCGGCGACCCGAAGCTTCCAGGCGCTGCGCATGCATGTCAATCAGGAAATCAGCGAGCTCGAGCAGGCGCTGTCACACAGTATGGATGCGCTTGCCCATGGGGGCCGGCTCGCGGTCATCTCCTTTCATTCGATCGAAGACCGGATCGTCAAGCAGTTCATCCGTGCGGGCGAAGGTCGCGATCAGGAGGATTTGCCCGATCTGCCGATTCGCCCCGCTGCGCGCACGATCCACCTGAAACGGATTGGACGGCCGATCCGGCCCTCCAGCCGGGAGTCGAAAGAGAATCCGCGTGCCCGCAGTGCCGTGCTCCGGGTAGCGGAGCGGGTGCGCAATGATGCCTAAGGTCATCTTGCTCATCAGCGCGCTTGTGTTATCGATGCTGGCGGTCATCACGGTCCGCAACGAGACCCGGCTGCTGTTTTCGAGGTGGGCCGCATTGCAGGCGTCGAGCGATCAACTGAACGTCCAGTGGAGCAAACTGCTCCTCGAGAAGGGCGCGTTTGCGGCGCACGAGCGTGTAGGCCAGATCGCACGCCGTGCGCTCGGAATGAGGTTGCCTGGGCCGAAACAGACGGTGCTCGTGTATACGGGCGCGGCGGCTGCGGCCGATGCGCCGTCCCGGGGGCGCTAGCATGCGACGGTCCGGTCACCCCGTTTCTGCCTGGCACTGGCGCCGCGTCCTGGCGCTTACCGTGGTGCTTGCCGGCCTCGCCGGCCTCGCCGGGCGCGCTTTCTATCTGCAGGTCATTGACCGCCCGTTTCTGTTGCGCCAAGGCAGGGCGCGTGAGGTCAGGGTCATCGAACGCTCCTCGCATCGGGGCATGATTCTCGATCGCCACGGCAGCCCGCTTGCGATCAGTACGCCGGTTGATTCGGTATGGGCCGTTCCCCAGCAACTGCGTTTCTCGCGCGCAGCGTGGCCGGCGCTCGCACAGGTCCTGGGGGTGCCGGTTTCGCAGATCGAAAACGAGGTCGCCGATGCGGGAAAGGGCCGCTTTATCTATCTTGCCCGCGAGGTGAGTCCGGATCGCGCCGCGCGTGCCATGGCCCTCGGGATTCCAGGTGTTGCCTTGCAGCGGGAATACCGGCGTTATTATCCCAGCGGTCCCATCGCGTGCCAGGTCGTCGGGGTCACCAACATTGACGATCAGGGCCAGTCCGGTCTCGAGCTCGCCTATAACAGCTGGCTGCGGGCAAGGCCCGGAAAGGTGCTGGTCCTTAAGGACGGACGTGGCCAGGTAATTGATGAGGTGGGGCGTCTGCAGGCCCCGAAACCGGGAAGGAATCTTGTGACGAGCCTCGACGCGCGCATCCAGTATATTGCGTATCGTGCGCTCAAGCACGCCATCCGCGTGCACGATGCACGCAGCGGCAGCGTCGTGGTGCTGAACGCGCGTACCGGCGAGGTCCTGGCGCTTGTCAACGCGCCCACATTCAATCCCAACCGCCGCAGCGACCGCATCCCGCGACTCATGACCGACCGGGCCGTCACGGATGTCTTTGAACCCGGCTCATCGCTCAAGCCGTTCACGATTGCGGTGGCACTTGGCACCGGACGGTACACGCCACGGACGCTCATACCGACGTCGCCCGGGAGCGTCCAGATTGGTCCGGACGTCATTCGCGATACTGCGGATTTCGGTCTGCTGACCGTCGCAGGGGTTGTTGAGAAATCAAGCAACGTCGGGGCGAGCAAGATTGCACTGACGTTGCGCCGCCGGGACATGTATCACATGTTCCGGTCGGTCGGTTTTGGAAGTCCGACGGGCGCCGGACTCCCGGGGGAGTCACTTGGGCTCCTGAGCTTGCCCGAGACCTGGGTTCCGGTGAGGCAGGCGACGCTCTCGTTCGGTTACGGAATCGCGGTGACCCCGATGCAGCTCGCGCGTGCCTATACCGCTATTGCCAACCACGGTGTTCTGCTGCCCCTGACCCTGCTTCGTCGGGACACGCCGCCGCCGGGCCGGCGCGTCATGTCGGCGCGGATCGCGGGAGAACTCGTGCGCATGCTCGAGATGGCCGCCAGCCCCAACGGAACAGCGCCGACCGCAGACATCCCCAATTATGAGGTGGCCGGAAAGACTGGAACTGCACACAAGGCAGATTCGGCAGGCTATCACCGGCACGAGTATGTCGCTTCGTTCGCCGGTTTTGCGCCGGCATCGGATCCGGCATTGATCACCATCGTGATGGTCAACGATCCCCGGCGCGACGGTTATTACGGGGCCGAGGTCGCGGCCCCTGTGTTCCGCAGGGTCATGAGCGCTGCGCTGCGTCTTCTGAACATCCGGCCAGACGCGCCTCCCCCTCAGACGCCCCTGCTGGCACGGGCGACAGCGGATCGGTGGGGCGCCTGATGCCGATCACCCTGGGCCAGCTGCTTGCCGGCATTGTCCTTGTGACGTCCGCCCAAGATCGGGAGATCATGGGCATCACGCAGGACAGCCGCCGCGTCGAGCCGGGTTTCCTGTTTATCGCGGTTCCGGGTATGGCCAGCGACGGCAGGCAGTATATTGGCCAGGCGATCGACCATGGCGGTGCCGCAATCATCGCCGAAGCCGGTGGTGAACAGGTGTCATTCCAGGGGACACCAATATTCTGGGTACATGGTCTTGCGGCCCATATCGGTTTGATCGCTGACCGCTTTTTCGGGGAACCCTCGAAGCGGCTAACCATTGTCGGCATCACGGGTACCAACGGGAAGACCACGTGCGCCCATCTGCTCGCGCAGGCATTGAACCGGGGGCAGCGTCGTTGCGCCGTGCTTGGCACGGTCGGCAACGGGTTCCCGGGCACCCTGAGACCATCGACACACACGACCCTTGACCCCGTCACACTCCACTCGGTCCTGTCGGAACTGGTCCGCGAGGGTGCGACCGATGTCTGCATGGAGGTGTCGTCGCACGCGCTGGCGCAGGACCGCGTTGCCGGCCTTGCCTTTGCCGGAGCGGTGTTCACGAATCTGACCCGCGATCACCTGGATTACCACGGGTCGATGGATGCGTATGCACAGGCCAAGGCCCGGCTGTTCGAAGGTGACACGCTGCGTTATGCGGTGCTCAATACCGATGATCCCTATGGCGCGGTGCTGAAGGAACACATCGACGCCCGTGGCGTCCCCACGCTCGGGTTCGGATCATCCACGGGCGATGTACGTGTCCTGGACGCCGCAGGGACGACTGACGGGCTTGCGGTCCGGTTGCAGACACCGCGTGGGATCATTACGGCCAGAACACGTTTCTTCGGGCGCTTCAATGCCCTGAATCTGGCAGCCGTCGTGGCCGCGTTGCTGCTGGATGATGTGACTCCGTTCACGGAGATCGAGGCGATTCTGTCACAGGCCGATCCGGTCCCTGGGCGGATGGAGCGGTTCGGCGGAAATGGCCGCCCACTGGTCGTGATTGACTATGCCCATACGCCAGATGCGCTTGACAAGGCGTTGAGGGCGTTAAGGGAGCACACCCGCGGCCGGCTTTGGTGCGTCTTCGGTTGTGGCGGGAACCGCGATGCCGGCAAGCGTCCGGAGATGGGGCGCATTGCCGAGCGCCTGTCGGATGGCATCGTGCTGACGGACGACAATCCGCGTCGCGAGTCGGGAGATCTCATCATCGCCAACATACTGCAGGGCATGCACGACCGTTCGCATCCAGTGCGCGTGGTCCGAGACCGTCGTGAGGCAATCTCTGCAGCGCTTGGATCCGCCACCGCCGATGATGTTGTGCTCGTGGCCGGCAAGGGTCACGAGCAGTATCAGGAGATCGGCGAAAAACGTCTGCCGTTCAGCGACCAGGAATGCGTGCGCACGCTGCTGGAGGCGTGCCCATGATGCGCCTGTCCATGGCAGCGGAAGCGGTCAAGGGTCGTCTGGATGGCGGCGATCGCGTGTTCTCGGGAGTTTCGATCGATTCCCGCCTGCTTCAGGCGGACGAGCTGTTTGTTGCAGTCCGCGGCGAGCGGTTTAACGGCCACGATTTTCTGGCGCAGGCGGAGCAACGTGGGGCGGCGGGCGCTCTGGTCCAGGAGGGGCGCGGAATGGCCCTTCCGGCGATTCGCGTCACGGATACACGCAGCGCACTGGGGCAGCTCGCGCGGTACTGGCGCGCGCAGTTCGGGATCCCTGTGATCGGGGTCACCGGGAGCAATGGCAAAACCACGGTCAAGGGAATGATTGCCTCCATCCTCTCCCAAGGTGGTCAGGGTATCGCCACCAGCGGGAATCTCAACAATGATCTCGGGGTGCCGCTGACGCTGCTCAGGATCCGGGCCTCTGACCGCTTTGCCGTGGTCGAGATGGGGATGAACCACGCGGGCGAGATCGCCTATCTGGTGCATCTCGCGGCACCTACCGTCGCCCTGATCATCAATGCCGCAGCGGCGCATCTGGAGGGTCTGGGTTCGGTGGAAGGTGTCGCTCGTGCAAAGGGCGAGATCTTCTCGGGGTTGCCACCGCACGGAGTCGCCGTGATCAACCGGGATGACCCGCACCACGATCTCTGGCGCAGGCTCGCCGGCGCGCGGGCGGTGCGGACCTTCGGATTTGGTGACGCGGATGTGACGGGCGCAGCGGAGTGTCACTTGGGCGGAAGCCGGCTGCACATTTCAGTGCGCGCTGCCGACGGCGCCAGGGTGGAGGCGGAAGCCAGCCTTGCGCTCCTTGGAAGGCATAACGCGCTGAATGCGTTGGCTGCGACCGCAGCCGCGCTCGCGGCGGGCGCGACCCTCGAGCAGGTGGTCGCGGGTATCGGGAAGGTGCGAGCGGTTCCCGGCCGCCTTGAGCCGCGCACGGGCCGATCAGGGACGCTCGTGATCAATGATACCTATAACGCAAATCCTGGTTCGCTCGCAGCGGCAATTGCCGTGCTGCAGTCGCTGCCTGGAGAACGAGTGCTGGTTCTGGGCGACATGATGGAGCTCGGATCGGTCGCTGCTGACCGGCACGCAGAGGCCGGACGGCTCGCACGTTCCGCAGGCATCGACCGGTTGATGGCGATGGGTGAACAGTCGGCGCTTGCCGTCAAGAGCTTTGGTTCGGGCGCAGCGCTGTTCGCGTCGGTGGAAGATCTGAACGATGCGCTGCACAAGATCATGCACGCTGGCATGACGGTGCTGGTAAAGGGATCGCGGTCGACGCGGATGGAGCGGGTGGTGGACGCCATCTCGGAGTCTCCGTCCGGAGGCCCGCACTAGTGTTATTTTACCTGTTCAAGACGTGGTCCACCCGGTACTCGTGCCTCAATGTTTTTCACTATCTGACATTGCGCGGCATCCTGAGCGTGCTCACGGCGCTGTTCACCTGCTTCGTGATCGGACCGGTCATGATCCGCAAGCTCAGTGCTCATCAGATCGGCCAGACGGTACGCAAGGATGGCCCGGAAAGCCATTTCGTGAAGGCCGGCACACCGACCATGGGCGGCGCGCTGATCCTGACCGCGATTGTCCTGACAACGCTCCTGTGGGCTGATCTCAGCAACCGCCTCGTATGGATCGTGCTGTTCACGATGATTTCCTTCGGGGCGATCGGCTGGGTAGACGACTACATGAAGCTGATCCACAAGAATCCGAAGGGGATCGGAGCTCGTGCCAAATTCCTGTGGCAGACGGTCGCGGGCCTGTCGGCCAGCGCCTTTCTTTATCTTGTGTCTCCGGCGCCAAGCGAAACCACGCTGATCGTCCCATTTTTCAAAAATGTTGCCATACCGCTTCACGCCTGGTTCATACCCTGGACCTATCTCGTCGTGGTCGGATCCAGCAATGCCGTGAATCTGACAGATGGTCTGGACGGTCTTGCGATCATGCCGACTGTTCTGGTCGCCGGTGGTCTTGCAATCTTCGCCTATGTAACGGGCCACGCGAACTTCTCGTCATACCTTGAAATTCCCTATGTCCCGGGTGCGGGCGAAATACTCGTGTTCTGCGGTGCGCTGATGGGTGCTGGCCTCGGGTTCCTCTGGTTCAATACCTACCCCGCGCAGGTATTCATGGGTGACGTTGGTGCGCTCGGACTCGGCGCGGCGCTCGGGATCATCGCGGTGATTGTCCGGCAGGAGATCGTGCTGTTCATCATGGGCGGGATCTTTGTGCTTGAAACGGTATCGGTGGTGGTTCAGGTGGCATCGTTCAAGCTGTTCGGACGTCGCGTCTTCCGTATGGCGCCGATCCACCATCATTTTGAACTCAAGGGCTGGCCGGAGCCGCGGGTGATCGTCCGTTTCTGGATCATCAGCTTCGTGCTTGTACTGATCGGGCTTGCGACGCTCAAGATTCGATGAGGCACATCACAGCAATGGTAAAACAGGCACCACGCGCAGGAGTGGTTGGGCTCGGAGTCACGGGAGTCTCCTGTGTGCGTCATCTGCATCATCTCGGATACGAGGTGGTCGCGTTCGACACCAGAGCGAATCCTCCCGGACGTGACCAGGCAAAGCGCGAATTCCCGGACCTCGAACTTGAGATCGGGCCCATGAAGGCTTCACGTTTTGCCGGCCTCGAGTTCGTTGCCGTGAGCCCCGGCATGCCGCTTGCTGACCCCGGGCTTGTCGACGCACGCAGACAGGGCGTTCCGCTGATTGGGGACATCGAGCTGTTCGCGCGTGCCACTGCCAAGCCTGTGATCGCGGTCACGGGTGCGAACGGAAAGAGTACTGTGACGAGCCTCGTGGGACACATGTGCGCAGAAGCGGGGTTGCGCACGGTGACCGCCGGCAACATCGGATTACCCGTTCTCGACGCCCTTGCTGATGATGTGACCGATGTATATGTCCTGGAGCTTTCGAGTTTTCAGCTCGAAACCACGCACACACTCAATGCACGCGCCGCGGCCGTGTTGAATATCACGCCGGACCACATGGACCGGTATCTCAGCCTCGAGGAATACGCGATGGCCAAGGCGCGTATTTTTGAAGGCGATGGGTTGATGGTGCTTAATCGCGACGACCAGATTGTGCGTGGTATGGCGCGCGCGGGACGCAGCAGCGTGACATTTTCTCTTGCGGAGCCCGCAACGGAACGGGATTATGGCATCCTTGAGCGCAGCGGCGAACCCTGGCTTGCATCAGGTAACCGCCTTTTCATGCGTTGTCGGGATATCCCGCTTCTTGGCCGCCATAACTGGGCAAACGTACTGGCCGCGCTCGCGCTCGCCGAAGCGGCCGGCGTGCCGCAGGACGCGGCGCGCCGGGCGGTCACGGGGTTCCATGCGCTGGCCCACCGCGCGGAGAAAGTAGCCGAGGTCGATGGCGTCCTTTGGGTCAACGATTCCAAGGGGACGAATGTCGGTGCCACCGCGGCCGCCCTCGGCGGGATGACGCAACCAGTCATCCTGATTGCCGGGGGGGACGGCAAGGGTGCCGATTTCACGCTTCTGAGGGACGCGGTCCGGGGGCGGGTGCGCCGGCTCCTGCTGATCGGCCGGGATGCGGAACTCATCGCCCGCGCGCTTAAGGATCTGTGCCCGGTCGAGCGCTGCGAGACCCTGGAAGAGGCGGTAGCCAGGGCCCATGTTCTGGCCCGTAGCGGCGAAGCCGTCCTGATGTCTCCGGCGTGCGCGAGTTTTGACATGTTCCGCAATTTCGAGCACCGCGGGGATGTGTTTCGTGCGGCCGTACAGAAGCTTGTTGGGGACGGTGATCGATGAACCGGTCCAACGCGCCGCGCTCGGGGTTATGGCAGGAACTCCTGGCCACGGATCCCTACCTCGTCGGGGCCATCGGTTTCCTGATGGTGTTCGGGCTGGTCATGGTCTACTCGGCGTCGATCGCGATCGCGCAACAGGATACCGGCGATCCGGCCTACTTCCTCCTGCATCAAATCGCGAACGTCATTGTGGCCCTTGTGGCTGGGTTCGCAATCGTGCGCACCCCGTTGTTGTTCTGGAAGGCGGTTGGCCCCTATCTGCTGCTGGCCGGTCTTGCGTTGCTCATGATCGTGCTGGTCCCCGGTATTGGTGAACGGGTCAACGGGAGCACGCGGTGGATCAATCTGCGCGTGATCGCGGTGCAGCCGTCCGAGTTTATGAAGATGTTTATGCTCGTGTACGTCGCGGGTTATCTCACGCGCCGGCGCGACGAACTGCACAATTTCGTGCAGGGCATCGTTTTGATCGGCTTGGTGCTGGGCGTGGTCGGAGTGCTGCTCCTCAAGGAGCCGGATTTCGGCACAACGGTCGTGATCAGTATGACGGTTTTTGGAATGATGTTCCTGGCTGGCGTCTCGCTGTGGCATTTCCTGTCCTTGGGCGTTGCGGGGCTCGGCTGCATGGCCCTGCTGACCGTGATTTCCCCCTACCGTCTCGGCCGGGTGTCGAGTTTTCTCCATCCCTGGGCGAATGCCTACGGGAGCGGTTTTCAGCTGACGCAATCGCTGATTGCGTTCGGACACGGTGGACTGTGGGGCGCGGGTCTCGGGGAGAGTGTTCAGAAGCTATTCTATCTGCCCGACCCACAGACCGATTTTCTGTTCTCGATCGTCGCGGAAGAGCTCGGCTTCATTGCTGTCCTCGCGGTGATCGGGATGTTCGCCATCATTGTTATCCGTGCTTTCAGGATTGCCGCCGAAGCAGAACGGTCGGGCGATTATTTTGCGGCGCGCCTTGCCGAGGGTATTGGGCTGTTGTTCGGGATACAGGCGATTGTCAACATGGGTGTCGATATGGGCGTACTTCCCACCAAGGGACTGACACTGCCTTTTATGAGCTACGGCGGCAGCAGCACGCTCCTGAGCGTCGGGGTGGCCGCGCTGCTCATGCGCATCGCCATGGAAAGCCGCACTTCGGGAGCGATTCCATGAAACGCATCCTGATCCTCGCCGGCGGTACCGGAGGGCACGTGTTCCCCGCGCTTGCGGTTGCCGCCAGGCTCCGCGACCAGGGGGTTGACGTCATCTGGGTAGGGACGCGCCGGGGTATCGAGGCGCGCGTCGTGCCTGTCGCTGGTTTTGAAATGGAGTGGATCACGATCTCCGGGCTCAGGCGGGAGTCATTGACAGGATGGGTCGTTCTGCCGGTCCGTCTCCTGTTCGCGATGTGGCAGGCATTTCGTATTCTCCGTCGCCGCCGCCCGGATGCCGTGCTCGCCATGGGGGGGTTTGCCTCAGGCCCGGGCGCGCTGATGGCCGCGATCCTGCGTACACCGCTCCTGATTCATGAGCAGAATGCGGTAGCCGGATTCACCAATCGCTGGCTTGCGCTTGTCGCGGACCGGGTGCTCTGTGGTTTTCCTCAGGCATTCGGCAGCCTTCCCGGCTCACAGCATGTCGGTAACCCTGTGCGTGCGGAGTTCTTTGCCCTGCCGGTTCCGGATGTGCGTTATGAGCACTTCGACCGGCGGCTGCGGCTTTTGGTTGTGGGCGGAAGCCAGGGTGCCGCAGTCTTCAACAAGGTGTTGCCGGAGGCGGTCAAGTTTGTTCCGGAGACGTTGCGACCCGAGGTGTGGCATCAGAGCGGGCGTACGCAGGCCGCTCAGACGGAAAGCGCGTACCGCAGCGTGCCGCTGGAGGCGCGCGTGACCGCGTTCATCGAAAACATGGCCGAAGCCTACGCCTGGGCGGACGTGATTATCTGCCGTGCGGGTGCAATGACTGTGGCCGAGATCTGCGCGGCCGGTGTTGCCGCGATTCTGGTGCCGTTCCCGCATGCGGCTGCCGATCATCAGACGGCAAATGCCCAGTTTCTCGGGGAGCGGAACGCGGCGATCGTGCTGCCGCAGACACAGTTCACGCCGCATCGCGTGGCGGAACTATTGCAGGGTTTCGCGCAGTCCCCGGACCTCATGCGCCGCATGGCCACCTTGGCCCATGCCTGTACCACTCCCGATGCCGCCGAGCGCGTTGCGCATCTATGTCTGGAGGCTGCCGGTGCGTAACCGCGTCCAGAACATCCATTTTGTCGGCATCGGGGGCGCGGGTATGTGCGGCATCGCCGAGGTGCTGTTCAACCTAAAATTCAGCGTCTCTGGGTCCGACAGCCAGGACAGTGCCAATACCCGCAGGCTAATGGAACTCGGGATCCCCGTGCACATCGGCCACGACGCGGCGCATGTCACTGGCATGGATGTCGTGGTGGTTTCCTCTGCGATTCAACAGGACAACTGCGAGGTCGCATCGGCGCGGGCGGCCAAGATCCCGGTCGTGCCGCGCGCCGAGATGCTGGGTGAGCTTATGCGTCTCCAGAGCGGGATCGCGGTAGCGGGCACCCACGGGAAGACAACAACCACAAGCCTGATTGCCAGCATTCTTGCCCATGCGGGTCTCGACCCCACATTCGTGATCGGAGGACGTCTGAACAGCGCTGGCAGTCATGCCCGGCTCGGCTACGGTGACTATCTGGTGGCGGAAGCGGACGAGAGCGACGCGTCGTTTCTCTATCTGCAGCCGCTGATTGCGGTGGTTACCAATATAGATGCAGACCACATGGCGACCTACGGCGGGGATTTCTCCCGCCTGCAACAGACATTTGTTGATTTTCTGCACAACCTGCCGTTCTACGGCCTCGCGATCCTGTGTATCGACGACCCCGTTGTACGCAGCATCCTTCCGGAGGTCCACAAGCCGGTACTGACCTACGGGACGAGTCCCGATGCCGATGTACGCGCGCAGGATGTCACCCAACGGGAGATGCAGATGTCGTTCAACATCCATTTCAGCGGTGATGAGGGACAGATGCACGTGCTCCTCAACCAGCCAGGCCGCCATAACGTGCTGAATGCGTTGGCAACGGTGGCTGTCGCCCGCGAGCTCGGCGTTGCGCGCGAGGACATCGCGGCTGGCCTCGAGAATTTTGCAGGCATCGGCCGCCGCTTCCAGATCAACGGATATCTCCCGGTGGAAGGTGGCGATGTCATGCTGGTCGACGACTATGCGCATCATCCACGCGAGATCGCATGCACGCTCGAGGCTGCCCGGGAGGGCTGGCCTGACCGTCGGCTCGTGGTCGTGTTTCAGCCGCACAGATACTCGCGCACCTTTGATCTTCTGGACGATTTCAGCCGGGTTCTGGGAACCATCGATACGCTGTTTGTCACGGAGGTTTATGCAGCGGGCGAGACCCAGGTGACGGGTGCGGACGGGCGGTCCCTGTGTCGTGCCATCCGGGCACGTGGCGGTTCCAACCCGGTTTTTGTCGAGCAGATCACGGAGCTGCCAGACATGCTCTGCAAGGTGCTCCGTCCGAATGATTTGCTGCTGACCCTGGGCGCCGGCAACCTGCATCAGGTGGCTGCCGGATTTCCACAGCTATTTGACCGGAACGGCGAGTGATGAACGCAGGCATATCGAAGGCGCGCATGCGTGGGGTCCTTCACCAGGACGAACCCATGTCCCGCCACACCACCTGGCGTACAGGGGGGTGCGCCGACGAGCTTTATATCCCCGCCGACATCGACGAGCTTGCGTTGTTTCTCGAGCGTCTGCCGCCGGGGCACCCGCTTGTCTGGATCGGTCTTGGCAGCAATGTGCTTATACGCGACGGCGGTATCCGCGGTACGGTCATTCTCACGACGGGTCTCCGACAGCTTGTCGTCAAGGATGACGGACGCGTGTTTGCGGAGGCCGGCGTCCCCAGCGCGCGGGTGGCTCGTGCGAGCGTGCATACCGGAATCGCAGGCGCAGAGTTTCTGGCTGGCATTCCGGGGACCGTGGGTGGCGCGCTTGCGATGAACGCAGGCGCCTTTGGTGGCGAGACCTGGAATATCGTCGAGCAGGTGGAGTCGATCGACCGATCCGGCCGACGCATTGTGCGCTACCCGAGCGACTTCGTCATCGGATACCGGAGCGTGGAGCCACCGTCTGAGGAGTGGTTTGTGTCAGCGACCTTCCGGCTTGCCCCGGGGGCGGGTCCCGCAGGGCGCCTGAGGGTTCGGGAGATGCTTGCGCGTCGTGCCGCTACCCAGCCGACCCAGTGGCCTAACGCGGGTTCCGTGTTCCGCAACCCGCCGGATCATCACGCTGCGCGGCTGATTGAGTCGGCTGGGCTCAAGGGAGCCAGGGAAGGCAGGGCCAGTGTCTCCAGCGTGCACGCGAATTTCATCGTGAACGAGGGTGGTGCGACCTCCACCGAGATTGAGACCTTGATCGAGCGCGTGCGCGCAGGTGTGCTGATGGCCCATGGCGTGCTCCTGAAAACCGAAGTACGCATCCTTGGGGTGAATGAATGAAGCCGGCGGATTACGGCAAGGTGGCTGTCCTCTACGGGGGATTGTCCAGTGAGCGCGAGGTGTCTCTCAAGAGCGGAGCCGCCGTGCTTGCGGCGCTGCGCGGGCGCGGCATCGATGCGCACGGCATCGACGTCGACCGTGATCTCATGGCGCGGTTATCCCGCGACGGATACGACCGGGTCTTCATTGCCCTGCATGGCAAGTACGGGGAAGACGGTATCGTCCAAGGCCTGATGGAGTGGCTGGGGCTGCGCTATACAGGCAGCGGCGTGCTCGCCTCGGCGCTCGGAATGGACAAGCTGCGCAGCAAATTCGTGATGAAGGCTTCAGGGTTGCCGGTGGCGGACCACGTTGTACTCCGTACCCCGGCGGATTTTGCGGTGGCGGAGGCGCAGCTCGGATTTCCTGCGGTCGTGAAGCCATCCCGCCAGGGCTCGAGTATCGGCATTGGCAAGGTGCGCCAGCGCTCGGACTGGGAGCCCAGCTGGCAGGAGGCGTCGCGCCACGATGCGGTTGTGTTCGCGGAGGCATTTATCGATGGTGCCGAGCTGACGGTGGCGATACTCGACGGCGCCGCCCTCCCGGTGATCCGCCTGGAGACCCCCCGGGAGTTTTATGACTACGAGGCCAAATATCTCGCCGATTCGACGAGTTATCACTGTCCAAGCGGCATCGACCGAAGCGTCGAACTGCGGGTTATCGACTGCGCGAAAAGGGCGTTCGACGCGATCGGGGCGCATGGATGGGGCCGCGTTGATCTCATGCTTGACCGGAATGGCAATCCCTATGTTCTGGAGGTCAACACGGTCCCTGGAATGACCGATCATAGTCTCGTCCCCATGGCCGCCCGCGCCGCAGGTATCGACTTCCCAGAACTATGCTGTCGTATCCTGGACAGCGCGGAGGCGCCGAGATGACGCGCGCTGCCGAGTCCACGTGGTTTCGTGCCCGACCGCACGCGAGGCGCCGATTGCCCATGGTGTCTCCGGCTGTGCTGCTTGGGGCAGTGCTGGTATCTGCGATTTTCGGAATGGTCCGCTATGTGCGCAACCCCCACCGGTTCCCGGTGCGGCAGGTGGTACTGCAGGGCGATTTCTCCCGCGTGAATCGCGCGGCCCTGAATGCCGCCATCGCCACCGCCATCCGCGGGAATTTTTTCCGGCTGAATCTGGACACCATCGCGCAGCGCGCGCAGAGGGTGCCTTGGGTGGACAAGGTCGCAGTGACGCGCGCCTGGCCGTTCCGACTGAAACTGCAATTCACTGTCCAGCATCCGCTGGCACGCTGGCGCGCTGGCGGATGGATCAACAGCGCGGGGCAAAGGGTCCACTTGGGTCCGCACGCCAGGCTTTCAGCCCTGCCTCTCCTCTCCGGGCCCCCTCGGAGCGAGGGGCTTATGTATGCGCGATTCCAGTCGCTGTCGCAACTGCTCGCGCGCTATGGCCTTTCGCTCAGCACGCTTTCGCTCTCGGCGCGGGGTGGCTGGCGTCTGGCGACCAGTGACGGTATGGCGATCGTCATGGGACGTTCGAAGATCCGCGCGCGTCTTGCGCGCTTTCTCATGCTGCGGCCCCGAATCATGGCCGACACGGGCCTGTTCCCGCAGCGTGTCGACCTGCGCTACGGAAACGGGTTTGCCGTCAGCTGGGCGCGTCATGCGCCTGATCGGGGTAAGCAATGAGCAAGAAAGATGACAACCGGCTCGTAGTCGGGCTGGACATCGGCACTTCCAAGGTGCTCGCCATTGTCGGCGAGGTTTCTCCCGCCGGCGAGGTGGAGATCATTGGTGTGGGACATCATCCGTCGCGCGGCCTGAAGAAAGGCGTGGTGGTCAACATTGAATCCACTGTGCAATCGATACAACGCGCAGTCGAGGAAGCCGAGCTGATGGCCGGTTGTCAGATCCACGGGGTCTACGCCGGTATTGCCGGCAGCCATATCAACAGCTTCAACTCGCACGGGATCGTCGCCATCAAGGACAAGGAGGTCACGCGCGACGATGTCGACCGCGTACTTGGGGCGGCCCGCGCGCTTGCCATACCGGCAGATCAGAAGGTCCTGCACATACTGCCCCAGGAATTCATCATCGACAAACAGGAGGGGGTGCGCGAACCGATCGGGATGTGTGGTGTGCGGCTGGAGGCGAAGGTGCATATCGTGACGGGCGCGGTAAGTGCGGCCCAGAACATTGTCAAATGCGTTCGGCGCTGCGGTCTTGAGGTCGAGAGCATCATTCTGGAGCAGCTCGCCTCAAGCATCGCCGTGCTGACGGAGGACGAGAAAGAACTCGGCGTATGCATGATTGATATTGGCGGGGGCACGACGGACATCTCGGTCTATACCCAGGGCGCCATCCGGCATACCGCGGTGATCCCGATTGCCGGCGACCAGGTTACCAATGATATCGCCGTTGCCTTCCGTACTCCGACGCAGCATGCCGAAGAGATCAAAAAGAAATACGGCTGCGCGCTCGCACAACTCGTGCGGGAGAACGAAACGATACAGGTGCCAAGCGTCGGCGAGCGCCCGCCGCGCCAGCTGCACCGGCAGCGGCTCGCAGAGGTGATCGAGTCGCGCATCGAGGAGCTGTACGAGCTGGTCTTGAACGAACTGCGACGTAGCGGCTTTGTGGACATTATCGGGTCCGGAATGGTCGTCACCGGCGGCAGCGCGAAGATGGAAGGCATGATCGACCTGGCCGAGGAGGTATTCCATATGCCGGTGCGACTTGGTATCCCGCAGTATCTCGGAGGGTTGAGCAGTGTTGTGCAGAACCCGATCTACGCCACCGGAGTCGGCCTGGTGTTGCATGGGAGTCGCGAGAGTGAGCCACAGCGGCAGTTGCGGTCCGGGCGCCGCGTTTCCGCCGGGTTCGGCGAGATCATGGGACGGATGAAGAGTTGGTTTCAGGGAAATTTTTGAGGTCAGACGATTCAACTACGATAGGAGAGCAGATATGTTTGAACTGATGGATACAAGCAGCCAGCGCGCGGTGATCAAGGTAATCGGCGTTGGTGGCGGTGGTGGTAATGCCTTGGAGCACATGGTGAACTCAAACATCGAAGGGGTCGAGTTCATTGCCGCCAATACCGATGCCCAGGCGCTAAAGCGGTCAAAGGCCAAGACGGTGCTGCAGCTGGGCACGAATCTGACCAAAGGGCTCGGCGCAGGCGCCGATCCCATGATCGGAAAACAGGCGGCAGTGGAAGACCGTGAGCGCATTTCGGAGGCACTGCGGGGTGCTGACATGGTGTTCATTACCGCGGGCATGGGCGGCGGTACGGGCACGGGCGCGGCGCCTGTCGTGGCCCAGATCGCCAAGGATCTCGGGATCCTGACCGTGGCGGTCATCACGAAACCATTCCCGTTCGAAGGACGCAAGCGCATCGATATCGCGGAACAGGGGATCAGGGAGCTGTCGGAATTCGTCGACTCGATCATTACCATCCCCAATGAGAAGCTGCTTGCCGTCGTCGGCAAGAACGTCTCGCTGCTCGATGCTTTTGGCAAGGCGAACGAGGTGCTCCAGGGCGCAGTCCAGGGGATTGCGGAACTCATTACCCGTCCGGGTCTCATCAACGTCGATTTCGCCGATGTGCGCACGGTGATGTCGGAAATGGGTATGGCCATGATGGGGTCGGCGGTTGCCACCGGAGAGCACCGTGCCCGTGAGGCTGCCCACGCGGCGGTGTCGAGTCCTCTGCTCGAGGAAATCAACATTGCGGGTGCCCGCGGCATTCTGGTGAATATCACGGCTGGCATGAACCTCTCGATTGGTGAGTTCGAGGAGGTCGGCAACGCGATCAAGGACTTCGCGTCGGAGGATGCCACGGTGGTCATCGGAACAGTGATTGACCCGGAGATGACCGACGAGATGCGGGTTACGGTGGTCGCTACCGGTCTTGGGCAGGCTCAGAAGAACCGAGCGCCACTAAAGATGGTCAAAACGGGGACCGGCACGGTGGATTACGAGGAATTCGAGACCCCTGCGGTCATGCGTAATCGTCGCAGTGGCCAGCCGATCAGTGGTGATGGCGGGCTGGAATATCTTGATATCCCGGCTTTTTTGCGAAAACAGGCGGATTAGATTAGGCTTGGCATCCCGCCGTTTGTCGGCGCGATTCGCCTTTTACGGCGGAAAAACCATTTTTTGGGTGGACAAAACCGTAAATTTTGCCTTTAAACTCCACGTGCGGTGCGCAACATCCGCCGGGGACAAAAAGGGCGGTTCGCGTTTCACGAGAGATGCCCGGGCACGATCTTTTCAGTACGATCACGATCACAAGACAGGCGAGGTCAATGATTAAGCAGCGAACCCTAAAAAACGTCATCCGAGCGACTGGAGTCGGGCTGCACACCGGAGAAAAGGTCTATCTGACGCTCCGTCCGGCAGCGGCGGACACCGGGATCATCTTCCGGCGCACCGATCTGCCGAAATCGGTCGAAGTCAGGGCTTGCCCCGAGAATGTCACGGATACCCGGCTCTCCACCACGCTTGAAAACAACGGCGTAAAGATTGCGACTGTCGAGCACCTGATGTCGGCATTCGCGGGACTTGGCATAGACAATGCCTACGTCGACCTGACTGCCCCGGAAGTGCCAATCATGGACGGCAGCGCCGGACCGTTTGTGTTCCTCGTGCAGTCGGCCGGGATCCAGGAACAGGCCGCGGCCAAGCGTTTCATCCGCATCAAGCGGAAGATCGAGCTTCACGATGGAGACAAATGGGTCCGGTTCGAACCGCTCGATGGTTTCAAGGTCTCTTTTGAGATCGATTTCGATCACCCGATCTTTCGCAATTCCATCCAGGCCGCAAGCATCGATTTTTCGACCACATCGTTCGTCAAGGAGATCAGTCGGGCACGTACGTTCGGCTTCATGCGCCACATCGAAGCGCTCCGGCAGGACGGGCTGGCGCGCGGGGGCGGGCTCGATAATGCGATCGTGATGGATGACTTCCGTATCCTGAACGAAGACGGGCTGCGCTACGACGACGAGTTTGTGAAACACAAGATCCTGGATGCGATCGGGGATCTTTATCTGCTGGGACATCCATTGATCGGGGCGTTCAGCGCGCGCAAATCCGGGCACGAACTCAATAACCGGTTGCTGCGGGCGCTCATCGCGGATTCCGAGGCGTGGGAGCTGGTTTCATTCGACGAAGAGGATCATGCGGCGGTGGCCTTTGTCCGCACGGCGCCGGCCGTATGAGGTAACGCTCCTGCCCGGGCGTTTGCCATGAATGTCATCCTGATTCCAGGCCGCGGGCGAAACGCCAACATCACCCTTACGGACCGGCAGGTGCGGTTGCTGGGCCTTGCCCTGTTGCTCGCGCCGGCATTCATGGGTGTCTTTGCTTATCGAGTCTCCGCGCTGTGGAGGCTGCCTTCGCCCGTGCGCGCGGCACTGTGGCACGAGCAAACCGTTCTGCGCCATGAACGGCAACGTGTGGCGCAGGCGAGAGCGGACGCCACGGACCATCTGGATGCGCTTTCCAAACGCGTCGGACTGCTCCAGGCACAGCTGATACGCCTGGACGTACTCGAGACGCGTCTTGCGAAGATGGCGCATGTCCCGCGTACGACGCCCGATCTTGCCGAGGAACCGCCTCTTGGGGCCCCCAATGAGGCATCAGTCTCCCGTCAGAATGTTGTCGATTTCATCGGTACGCTGGACCGCCTCGAGCACCGCATCGAGGAGAAACAGGCGCGTCTCGATCTTCTGAGCCGGGTACTGATGCGGCAGCGCGTGGCGTCGGCGGTGACCCCTGCCGGCTGGCCCGTACGCGGAGGCTGGATCTCATCACCGTTTGGCCCGCGCATCGACCCTTTTACAGGCCGGCCGTCATTCCATCCCGGCGTCGACATTGCGGATCCCATCGGGACGCCGATCCATGCCATGGCGGCGGGTATTGTGACGTACGCGGGCGAAGACGGGGGCTACGGCATGCTCGTCCGGATCGCGGACGGTGACGGCCGCACGACCTACTACGGGCATACGAGCAAGATTCTGGTGTCATTGGGCCAACTGGTGCAGAAGGGCCAGCTTATCGCGCGGGTGGGCTCCACCGGCCGTTCCACGGGTCCCCATCTCCATTTCGAGGTACGACAGAACGGAGACCCGGTCAACCCCGCGCCCTACCTCCATTGGACGCGTCCCTAGCCGACCGCAGTCCCTATCGTTTCCACCTTTGTATTTAAGTATCCGGCGATTTCCGACATAATCCCGCCTTATTTTTGATTGCCCGGGCAGGAGCATGACCAATGTATTAAGCAGGCTCTTTGGCAGCCGCAACGAGCGGCTGGTGAAGCGCATGCGCCAGGAGGTTTCGGCAGTCGGCCGCCTTGAGGCGGCAGTCCAGGGGCTGAGCGACGACGCGTTGCGGGCCAAGACCGCTGAGCTGAAGGGACGGGTCGCACAGGGGGTCTCGGTCGACGAGCTTTTGCCCGAGGCGTTTGCGGTGGTCCGGGAGGCGGGGCGCCGGGTCTTCGGGATGCGCCATTTCGACGTCCAGCTGATCGGTGGCATGGCGCTGCATCAGGGCAAGATTGCCGAGATGCGTACCGGCGAGGGGAAGACGCTCGTGGCGACGCTTGCTGCGTACCTGAACGCCCTCTCCGGAAAGGGTGTGCACGTCGTCACGGTGAATGATTATCTGGCGCGCCGTGATTCCGAATGGATGGGCAAGATCTACCGTTTCCTCGGGCTTGAGGTCGGGGTGATCGTCTCGGGGCTTGACAGCGATGAGCGGCGCGCCGCCTACGCGGCGGATATTACCTACGGAACCAACAACGAGTTCGGGTTTGACTATCTCCGTGACAACATGGCGTTCCAGCTCTCCGAGAAGGTCCAGCGCGGTCTGCACTATGCGATCGTGGATGAGGTCGACTCGATACTGATCGACGAGGCGCGTACACCGCTCATCATCTCGGGTCCGACCGAGGATAACAGCGACCTGTATCTGCGGATCAACGCCATCATCCCGACACTCAAACGGCAGGAGCAGGAGGATGGCCCTGGCGATTTCAGCGTCGACGAAAAGGCGAAGCAGGTACATCTGACGGAGGCGGGCCACGAGCTGGTCGAGAAGCTGATGCTGAAGAACGGGATGCTCGCATCGGGCGCCAACCTGTACGATGTGGCAAGCATCGGGCTGATGCACCACCTGAACGCAGCGCTCAGGGCGCACGCGCTCTACCAGCGGGACGTCGATTACATCGTGAAGGACGGCGAGGTGATCATCATCGACGAGTTCACTGGCCGCATGATGCAGGGTCGCCGGTGGTCGGACGGGTTGCACCAGGCGGTCGAAGCCAAGGAGGGGGTGGCAATCCAGAACGAGAACCAGACGCTTGCCTCGATCACGTTCCAGAACTATTTCAGGCTGTACGGGAAGCTCGCTGGCATGACCGGAACGGCTGATACCGAGGCATTCGAGTTCCAGGAGATCTACAACCTGGAGGTCATGGTGATCCCGACGCACCGTCCCATGGTGCGCAATGATTTTGGAGATCAGGTATATCGGACCGCGGTCGAAAAACATGGCGCGATCACACAGGACATCAAGGAGTGCCACGAGCGGGGGCAACCCGTGCTCGTGGGAACCACCTCCATCGAGAGCTCGGAGACCCTGGCCGCCCTGCTCAAAAAGGACAAGATCCCCCACCAGGTCCTGAATGCGAAGCACCATGAGCAGGAGGCGCACATCATCGAGCAGGCCGGCAGGCCCGGGGCGGTTACCATTGCCACGAACATGGCCGGCCGCGGCACCGACATCGTCCTTGGTGGCAATCTCGAGGCTGAGCTTGCGACGGTGGGCGATGATGCCGCCAAGGCGCAGGCGATCCGTGCGGCGTGGCAGAAGCGCCACGATGAGGTGGTCCGCCTCGGTGGTTTGCATGTGATCGGTACGGAGCGGCATGAGTCCCGCCGCATCGACAACCAGTTGCGCGGCCGGTCCGGGCGTCAGGGTGATCCAGGGTCGACGCGGTTCTATCTGTCGCTTGAGGATAATCTCATGCGCATCTTCGGATCCGACCGCGTATCCGGGCTCATGCAGAAGCTAGGCATGCAGGAGGGAGAGGCGATCGAACATCCGTGGGTTTCGCGCGCCATTGAAAACGCGCAGCGCAAAGTTGAGGCCCATAACTTCGATATGCGCAAGCAGTTGCTCGAGTACGATGATGTCGCCAATGACCAGAGGAAGGTCATCTACGAACAGCGCAACCGGCTGCTCGAGAGCACGGATGTCGCCGAGGGCGTGCGCGCGATCGCGACCGATGTGGTCACGGAGTGTGTACGCACGAGCATACCGCCCGAAACCTTTGAGGAGCAGTGGGATATTCCGGGGCTCACCACGGTGCTTGACCAGGAGTTCGGACTGCAGCTGCCACTGGCTGAATGGCTGAAGAACGAGCCTGACCTCGATGAGCAGGGAATCCGCGAGCGCATCGTCCAGGCATTCGCGGAACGGTACGAGCAGAAGACGGCCGAGGTGGGGGTGGAGCTGATGCGGCAGTTCGAGAAGGCGATCATGCTGCAGGTCCTGGATGCGCAATGGAAGGATCACCTCGCCGCGATGGACCACCTGCGCCAAGGCATTCACCTGCGCGGTTATGCCCAGCAGAACCCGAAAGAAGAGTACAAGCGGGAGGCGTTTGATCTGTTCTCTGCCATGCTGGACCGCATCAAGCACGAGGTGATCACGACGCTCGCGCGGGTCGAGATCCATGAGCAGGAAGATGTTGCGTTCATCGAAACCCAGCGGCACGGGTCTCAGGAGATGTACTACGAGCACCCCTCCCTCATGGCAGCGGGCGAGGGCGCCGCAGCAACCGCCGAGGTTGTCGGAACCGTCACACGGCAGCAGCCAAAGATTGGCCGCAATGCGCCCTGTCCGTGCGGTTCTGGTAAAAAATACAAGCAGTGTCACGGACGTCTGGTCTAGCGCGATGGCCGTAGGACTCGAGCCTGCGACGGAACTCGCGCCCGTACCGGGTATACGTATCGGCACAATTGCGGCGGGTATCCGCCGTCCGGGGCGTCTGGACCTGACGCTCTTCGAGCTTGCACCCGGAAGTCGCACGGCAGCCGTATTCACGCGTAATCAGTTCTGCGCGGCTCCCGTCACGGTCGCACGACACCACCTCGCCGGGATGCCCCCGCGTGGTCTTGTCATCAACACGGGCTACGCCAATGCCGGCACGGGAGATGCGGGCGAGGAGGATGCGGTTGCCTGTTGCCGCGCGGCCGCCGCCGCGCTCGGCTGCCGTGCGGAAGAGGTCCTGCCATTCTCGACCGGCATCATCGGAGCCAGGCTCCCGAATGACCGCATACTGGCGGCGTTGCCACAGGCGGCCTCGGTGCTTGCCGAGGATCACTGGCTCGACGCGTCGCGCGCCATCATGACCACGGATACCGTCCCGAAAGGGATAAGTCGTGTTGTCAGAGGCGGCGTGATGCCCGTTACCATCACCGGCATCGCGAAAGGCTCAGGCATGATCGAGCCGAATATGGCGACCATGCTTGCGTTCATCGCCACCGACGCCGATATTCCGCAGGCGTTGCTGCAGGATCTGCTGAAGGAGGTTGTTGCCGTAAGCTTCAACCAGATCACGGTGGATGGCGATACCTCGACCAACGATGCCTGTGTACTGATCGCGACCGGTCGGTCGGGTGTGCCCCTCAAGGCGATTCTCGAGCCATTCCGGACGGCCCTGCATGCGGTCTGCGAAGGCCTTGCGCAGGCGCTTGTTCGGGATGCGGAGGGCGCGACCAAGTTCGTGACCGTGGAGGTCAGCGGCGCGCGGACGGGGGACGAGGCGCGCGATGTTGCCTACGCCATCGCGCGCTCGCCGCTTGTCAAGACGGCACTCTTCGCCGGGGATCCCAACTGGGGGCGCATGATCGCGGCGGCGGGACGCGCCGCGCACAAGTCGCTCGATACACATGCCGTATCGCTGCGTTTAAACGGCGTCTGTGTGTTCCGCGATGGCGCCATGGCGCCAGATTACCGGGAGGAAGAGGGGGTCGCGGCCATGCGGCTGGATGAGATCCATATCCTGCTCAACCTCGGCGCCGGCCGCCATGGGGCGCGGGTCTGGACGAGCGACCTCTCGCATGAGTATGTCCGCATCAATGGTGAATACCGCACCTGATGTCATCGAGGTCGTGCTTGGCATCGCGCGCGACGTTTATGGCCGTGTGCTCAGCGCGTCACGCCCCACGGGCAAGGTGCGCGCCGGGCAGTGGGAGTTTCCTGGCGGCAAGATCATCCCGGGAGAGACGCCGCAGGCCGCGCTCGCGCGCGAGTGGCGCGAAGAACTCGGCGTCGAGATCGAGATCCGGTCGCGCCCCTATGTGGTTTCACACCGCTATCCCGAGCAGATGGTGACCCTGCACATTTTTGATGATATCCACATCTGCGACAGCTGCCCACGCGGTCTTGAGGGTCAGGCGATTGCTTGGTCGCCAGCGGAGCATCTGCGCGCCGAGGATTTCGTGGCCGGTGACCGCACCGTGCTCGCGCGTCTGCAGTTGCCGCGGCTCTATCTTCTGAGTGACGTGGAACGACAGGGTGCCCGGACCTGGCTGTGCGGTCTTGAGCGTACGCTCAGAACCGCACCGGCCCTGGTGCAGCTTCGGGAGCACGGACTTTCGGACAGCCGCTATGAGCGGCTCGCCGACGAGACCGAAGACGTGTGCCGGCGGTATGGTGCGGAACTGCTCTTTAATCGTGATCCGCAATGGGTTGCGCGACGCCTTTCTGGCGGG
>JAJYDT010000096.1 GCA_021777335.1 Pseudomonadota bacterium
TCCGCCGCACCGGCGACGGTTTCGAACTCGGGCACATCTCCGATGAGCAGATCGCCCGGTTTTCCCAGCGCCGGGGTCAAATCGATGCCGCGCTGGCAGCGCGGGGCCTGACCCGTGAAACGTCAGATGCCACGGACCGAGTGCTGGCGAACCTCGCGACCCGCGAGGACAAGACGCAGGGCGATCAATCCGGGCAACGCTGGGTGTGGCGGCAGGAGGCGCGCGAGGCGGAAATCGTCCTCGACCGTCCGGCAGCCGGTTACGCGGTACCGTATCCCGACCTGTCCAGTGAGGCCGTGAAATCGGGAACCCGCCATCTGGCGGAACGCGAAACCGTGTTCCGCCGCGACGCAGTCCGGCTTGAAGCGCTCAAGGCCGGCATGGGTGACACGAGCCTCGCCGGGGTGGACCGGGCCATCGAGGCGAAGGCCGGCGGACTGCTGGACGCCGGCGGCAATCAATTCACGACCCGCGACGCCCTGCACCGCGAGCAGGAAATCCTGCAGCGCGCCCGCGCCGGACAGGGGCAGGCCTCGGCGCTGATGACCCACGCCCAGGCCCGGGACTATCTCTCCGAGCGCGAACTCGCGCAGGGCTTTGCGTATTCCGACGGCCAGCGTCAGGCGCTCGTGCTCGGACTCACTTCGACCGACTCGGTGACCGGCATTGTCGGCGCGGCGGGTGCCGGCAAGACCACCGCGATGAAAGGACTTGTCGACGCCGCGCACGGGCGTGGACTGGAGGTGATCGGCATCGCGCCCAGCGCGAAGGCACGCAACGAACTGGAAAGCGCCGGCGCGGAAACCAACCGCACCGTCGCCTCGTTCCTTGCTTGCGAACACGACTACAACGAGCACCGCTGGGTGATTCTGGATGAGGCCGGGATGGTCAGCGCAAAGGATATGGATGCGCTGATGCGCAAGCTCGACCAGGAGGGTGGGCGCCTCGTGCTGGTCGGCGACCCGCGCCAGCTCAAGGCGGTCGAAGCCGGTGAGCCGTTCGCGCAACTGATCGAAACCGGCGCCCTGGCGCACGCCACGATCGATGAGATCCAGCGTCAGGTGGACCCGGATCTACGCGCCCTCGCCCAGGCCTTCGCCCGGGGCGATGCGTCTTCCGCAACGTGCACGGCGATGGACTACACGGTATCCGCCCGGGTCGAGGCTCAGGACCCGGCAAAACCCACCGTCCCGGAGCGGCGCTTAGGACTAGCCCGGACGACCGCCGAGGCCTATCTCTCCCTGTCTGCCGAAGAACGCGCCCAGACGCTGGTCCTGTCCGGAACTCATGCGGTCCGGCAGCAGGTCAATGCGCAGATCCGGGCAGGCCTGCAGGAACGGGGCGCGGTGTCGCGCGATGAGATTGCGGTCCGCGCACTTGACAAGGCAGGGCTCACCCGGGAGAAGGCCACCCAGGTTGGGTCCTACCGGGCGGGCATGGTGGTCCGGTTCGAAGCGGGCAAGGGCCGCGAGCGGCACACCACCGACTATCCGGTAGACCGGATCGATGGCAACCAGGTTGTGTTGCGCGCTTCGGACGGCACGGAGAAAACCTGGGACCCGGCCCGCGAGAAAGCCGGCGGCGTCTACGTGCCGCGAGACATGAATCTCGCGCAGGGCGATCAAATCATCTTCCGCGAGAACCAGGGTAAAGGCGATGACGGGATCGTGAACGGCCAGACCGCGACGATCCAGCGCGTTGAGCGTGACCCGGACGGCGGCACGCAGGTCACAGCCCGGCTCGATGATGGCCGGGAAGTCAGCCTCGATCCCAGCAAAAACCACAGCATCGATTACGGCTGGTGCCGGACCGTGCACTCAGCGCAAGGCGCCACGGTGGACCGGGTGATCGTCGCCGGCGAGGCGTCCCGCGTCGCGACGGCCGAAACCGCCTACGTGGCCTGCAGCCGGGAGCGGGAATCCCTGCAGATCGTGACCGACGATCCGCAGCGGCTGCAAAAGTCCTGGGAGACGTGGGCGGACACACAGCACGCCCTCACCGCGGCGGGCGTGGCCTCCCGCCCGGATCTGGCCCCGCTTCAAGCGCTTCGCGCCGAGGCCGCGGCCGAACTCGGACGCGAGGGCGATCTGGCCGCGGCCCGGGAAGTCCGAGGCTGGCGTCAGCCGGAGACCCCGAAAATCCCAGCTGCGGCCGCACGGGAGCGTGAACCGGAACTCGAACGGTAACGACTACGCAGGACCCCCTTCCCAACCCCGAGCCCCGGATCCCCTCCGGGGCTTTTTTATCGGCGCCGGTGTCCGGTCGCATTCCTGCCCCTGCCGGTTTGCTTGCCTGCCTCGATCGGTCGCCCCAGGCCGCTCGCGGTCACGCGCCCTCGCAATCCCCTACGCCAGCCGAAAGACCCGCCTGTCATGGGTCCTGCCGGTCGCCAACCCCGTGACCGCGCAACGCGGCTCCTCGTGAGGGCAACCGATCGACGCAAGACGCAAGCACATCCACCCACAGGAGCCATACCATGACTACGACCGAACACCATCAGACGCCAGAATCCGAAGCCACGTCGAGGGTTCCCAATCTCGGCAATCCGCAAGGGGTGAAGGACCTCCACCAGCAGATCACGGACCGCATCATCGAGGCCATGGAAACTGCCCGCAACACCGGCAAGCGGCTTTGGTGTGGACGACGGCGCGATCATGCTTGAATCTGGCCGGTTTGAAATTGCTGATGTTTTGGCACGGCCAGGGTGTCGCGCGTGCGCGATCTGGGCGTGAGTTGACCGGTGCTTCAGATCTCGACCTGATCTTTGGAGCGATAGCTCTTGCCGTCGATGCGCACGGTCTCGGCGTGGTGCAACAGACGGTCGAGCAGGGCCGAGGTGAGGACGGCGTCGTTGTTGAAGATGCTGGCCCACTGCTTGTAGACCCTGTTCGTAGTGATCAGAGTCGCACCGCGTTCGTAGCGGTGGCTGATGATCTGGAACAGGCAGTCGGCGCCGAACTTGTCGATTGGAAGGTAGCCGAGTTCGTCGATGCACAAGACCTGAGGTTTGATGTAGTGATTGAGCACGCGTTTGATGCCGCCAGCGGCGTGCGCGGCAGCCAGTGAGTTGATGATTTCAATGGCGCCGGTAAACAAGACCGAGTGCGCGCGCAGGCACGCAGCATGTCCCAGCGCGGTCATGAGATGACTTTTGCCAAGCCCGGTACCGGAGATGAACACAACGTTGGCGTGCTGCGTGACGAAGTCCATGTGGAACAGGTTCTGGATGAGCAGGCGGTTGATCTTGGTGGGCCAGTTCCAGTCGAACTGATCGAGCGTCTTGAGCACAGGGAAGCGGGCCTGGGCGATGCACCGCTGCACACGGCGGTCTGCGCGTGCAACGGCCTCGCCGTTGAGCAGTTCAGCCAGGTAGTCCAGGTGCGACCAGTGCTTGTCGGCGGCGGTTTGTGCCAGCATCTGATGATGCTCGAGCATGAACGGCAGTTTCAATGTGCCAAGGTGCGAGCGCAGCGCATCGATATCGGGATGGACTGGCTCAGTGCGTGTGCTCATCAATCGGCTCCTTCGTCGCGGTCGTAGAGGGACAGATCGGGTTCGGGCAGTTCCAGATCGAGCAGGTCGGCACGTCGCGTGAGCTTAAGGGCGGCCGGCTCTGGGCCGATGCGCCGGCGCGCGGTGAGAATATTGGCGATGTACTCGGCGCTGAAGGCCTGAAGCTCCAGCCCGTCATCGATGGCGCGGGCGACGGCCTCTTTGCCGTGCAGCTCGGCCAGGGCGAGAATCTTGCGCAGGTGCACACGGGCGTTAACCCGCTTGGCCTCGAGTCCCTCGCGGTAGGCCTGGGCGCGGGGCGACAACGCCAGGAAGTGCACCAGCAGGCGCTGCTCGCGTGCGCTCTTGCGGTTTGCCAGGAGCTCGCGCGCGTGGTCGGGGTCTTCGATGTCCTGGTGCCGGTCCATACTGCGCGGATGACGTGCGATAAGCTTATCGGCGTCATAGAGGCACACGCGCTCGGCATAGGCCTTGAGCGTCAACATCTGTCCAGCGTAGCGCGCGGGCACCGAGTAGTGATTGGTGTCGAGCGGCACCCGAAACTGCTTCGTGGCGCGCACCGTGCATACACGTGCGAGATCGAAGCCCGCGGGGTTAAGTGGCCTCAGATGAGCGCGTTCGTCTTCAAAACGATCCATCGGGCGCTGGTGGGTCGCACCGTGGATACGCACGTTGGCCACGGTGTCTACCCAGTGCGTGGCCGCGGGCTGCATCGCGGCGAAGTCCGCCAGCTCGAGACCGGCCAGGAGATTTTTTTTAACGTAGCCGACCGCATTCTCAACCCGCCCCTTCTCGTTGCCGCTTCGGACGTTGCAGGGGCTGATCTCGAAGCCCCAATGGCGGGAGAAGTCCAGGTACCTCGGATTGAACACCGGGGCCGCACCGACCAGGCGCTGCAACACCGCCGACTTGAGGTTGTCGACCATGATCCGGCTTGAGACGCCGCCGAAGGCCGCGAACGCGTGCTCATGACAGGCCAGAAAGAACTCCATCTTCTGCGAGACCGTGAACTCCAGATACAGGCGCCGGCTGTAGCACAACACCATCAGGAAGAAGCTCAGGCGCCGGCGCGTGGAGCCCACGGCGATGGTGCCAAACTCGCCCCAGTCGACCTGGGCGCATTCTCCTGCGGCAAAGTCGAGCTTGAGGAACGCCTCCGGGGGGTGCGGGCGAATGCGGTGCACGTAGTCTTTGACGAGGGTGAGGCTGCCGCTGTAGCCTGCCTCGCGCAGTCGTTGGAAGATCTGCTGTGCGCTGTAAGGATGGGCATCGAGCCAGCGTACGATCTGACCCTTGTACGCATCGAGCTTGCTCACGCGCGCCGCGCCCGCGCGCGGGTGGAACTGCTCTACGCGGGCCCACTTGGCGACCGTACGCGGGTCCAGTGCGAGCGCACGCGCGGTCTGTGCCACGGTGAGCCGCTGGCGACCCAGGTGGTCGCGGATCTGGCAGAAGGTCTCATAGTTAAGCACGGCGATGCCTCCACTGATCAAGTAGTTGAGCCAGGCTCACCGGGCCGTCGTTTAAGCGGCGTACTGATGTTGGCTCACGCGGCGGCATTCCCGGTGCCGTTCCTGGAAGGGCAAGCACCTGGTAGAGCGGCGCCTGATAGGCGATGAGTTCGATCTGGATGAGCTGCGCTCGCGCCGTGACAAGCTCCCCGGTGCTCAGGTGCAGCCGTGTTGCGAGCGTGGACTCGCCGTAGTAGCTCAAGCCTTGCGCGTCGGACACGGTGATGAGGAACAGATAGAGCGCCGCAGCGCGCACGTCGCAACGATCAATGAAGTACCGCTGCACGAGTGCCTGATCAACCCAGCTGAACTGCTCGGGCACCTGGCGCAGCCGCTCGGGCCGCAGTACCTGCTTGAGGGGCTTCATCGACCGCTCCTGCTGATGACGTCGTGACCCAGTTGTACAAGGCGCCGGGTCGTGGCGGCAATGTCCTCTTGTAACGTCACCTCGAACAGATGCGCGATCAGCCCCGCCAGCACGGGCGAGGGCGCATCCAAGAGATCTTGTAACGCCGATGCGTGTGGGGGTGCCGCGATCTCATCACGAAGGGGACATTCTTCACTCGTATCAGGCAGTTGCGTGATCAAGGGATCTTGTAACGCAGGCTGCCTGCGGGCTCTGCCACGACCATAGCCGGGATGTCCGGCACGCCAGGCCTGCACGCGCGTGACATGCACCGGGCCGCGGAAGTACCCGTTGTTCCGGGGCTGGGCCAGCCAGATCGCCTGACTGGCGGCCTTGCTCGCGCGGCGGCAGGCCAGGGTCGAGCAGAAGCGCTGACGCTTGCGATTGCGCGGGTCAGGATAAAAAAACTGGCCGCAACATAAGCACTTACGCTGTCCCGACTGCGCCATAGCCGCTCCTCGACAGGGTCGAGAAAGGCGGCCCCAGCGGCCACGCACTCACCCTCAGACGTAGTCTGAAGAAAACGGAAATAAACCCGAAGAAGACGCGTCAGAGACGCTGATCTGAAGAAGACGGATGAGGAAGAAAATGCACGTTCATACCGGCCGGATCAAGACAGAATCAGCTTGGCGGCCACATTTGGGACAGTCAACCATCCCTGCCGTTGAATTTATCCAGTGGCAAGCCTTATCAGGGCATCAATACCTTGATCTTGTGGTGCGCATCCCTCAAGCATGGCTACACCTCCCCGTATTGGCTCACGTATAAACAGGCCATCGAGCAGGGCGGGCAGGTCCGCCAGGGCGAGCACGGCGAACTGTGCGTCTTCTATAAGCCGTGGGAACAGGAGCAAACCAACGACGCCGGCGAGACCGAGACCCGGAAGGGCGCAGTCCTCAAATCCTTCCGCGCGTTCAATCTCGACCAGATCGACGGCATAGAGGCCCCGGCCGTTGCAACGCGTCCGGCGTTCGCCGCCCTCGCGGATGCGGAACGGATTCTGGCCGCGAGTCCGGCCCCCATCCACCTGGGCGGCACGCAGGCCTTCTACCATCCGGCCACCGACACGATCCACCTGCCGGAGCGGGAGTGCTTCACGAGCCCCGAGGCCTTCTACAACGTCGCACTGCACGAACTGACGCAC
>JAJYDT010000097.1 GCA_021777335.1 Pseudomonadota bacterium
ATCGGGCTCATGAGAATCCCGTAGAGCGACGATCTCGCCCCGCCCCTTCCCGCAGTACCCCCTGAATCCGCCCTACCCCCGATCACCCTCATGCATTTCCGCACCGCGACACTCCTGGAAGCCCGCGAGCGGCGTGGGCACTCAGGAGCGGGTGACATGATCAGCATCAAAAACCTGAAAGGCGGAAAGGGCGGCGGCGCTGGCGCGGTCGCAAACTATTGCGGGCACGAGCTCGTGTTGCACAAAGAAGCCCACACCGGGGCCGAATACACGACGGGCTACTATCGCGACGGTAGCACCCCGAGCGCCTGGCACGGCGCAGGTGCCGCGGCGCTCGGCCTTTCAGGCCGGGTAGACCGTGACGACCTGGTGCGCGTCCTCGAGGGGCGCCTGCCCGATGGGTCCGACCTCACCCAGCGCGGCAACGTCACCAACCGCCGGCTGGGTGTCGATCTCACGATCTCCGCGCCCAAGTCCGTCAGCCTGCAGGCCCTGGCCGGTGGCGATGAGCGCATTCTCGCCGCCCATGACCGGGCCGTGCGCAAAGCGCTCGACCTGGTGGAACGCGAAGTCCTGACCGCGCGCCGGGGCAAGGGCGGCGTCGCCCACGAGGCGACTGGCTCCCTGATCGCGGCGACGTACCGCCATGAAGACAGCCGCCCGGTGAACGGCCACGTCGATCCGCAGTTGCACACCCATTGCATCCTCGTCAACGCCACCCAGCGCGCCGACGGCACGTGGAGCGCGATGGACCTGCAGTTCGGCGAGGCCTCGGTGCTGATGCATCTCGCCGACGCCCACTACAAAAACGAACTGGCGCGGGCACTCCAGGAGATGGGCTACAAGCTTCGCCGCACCGGCGACGGTTTCGAACTCGGGCACATCTCCGATGAGCAGATCGCCCGGTTTTCCCAGCGCCGGGAACAGATCGACGCCGCGCTGGAATCCCGGGGGTTGACCCGTGACACGTCGGATGCCACGGACCGGGTTCTCGCGAACCTCGCGACCCGCGAAGACAAGACGCAGGACGACAAGTCCGATCAAGCGTGGACCTGGCGGCAGGAGGCGCGCGAGGCGGGGATCGTCCTCGACCGTCCGGCAGGAGGTTACGCGGTCACGTATCCCGATCTGTCCAGTGACGCCGTGAAATCGGGAACCCGCCACCTGGCGGAACGCGAAACGGTGTTCTCGCGCGACGCGGTCCGGCTCGAATCCCTGAAAGCCAGTATGGGCGACACCGATCTCGCCGCGGTGGACCGGGCGATCGAGGCGAAGGCCGGCGGCCTGCTCGATGCGGGTGGCGACAAATTCACGACCCGCGACGCCCTGCACCGCGAGCAGGAGATCCTGCAACGCGCCCGGGCTGGCCAGGGGCAGTCCCGGGCACTGATGACCCACGCCCAGGCCCAGTACTACCTCTCCGAGCGCGAGATCGCGCAGGGCTTTGCGTATTCCGACGGCCAGCGCCAGGCGCTCGACCTCGGACTCACGTCTTCCGACTGGATCACCGGCATCGTCGGCGCGGCGGGGGCAGGCAAGACCACGGCGATAAACGGACTCGTCGAGGCCGCGCACGGGCAGGGCATCGAAGTAATCGGCATCGCGCCCAGCGCGAAGGCACGCAACGAACTGGAAAGCGCTGGTGCGCAAGTTAACCGCACGGTTGCCTCGTTCCTCGCCCGCGAACAGGACTACACCGAAAACCGCTGGGTGATTCTGGACGAGGCCGGGATGGTCAGCGCGAAAGACATGGACGCGCTGATGCAGAAACTCGATCACGAAGGCGGCCGTCTATTCCTCGTCGGCGACCCGCGCCAGCTCAAGGCGGTCGAAGCCGGCCAGCCGTTCGCGCAACTGATCGAAACCGGCGCCGTGGCGCACGCCACGATCGACGAGATCCAGCGTCAGATCGACCCGGATCTGCGCGCCCTCGCGCAGGCCTTCGCCCGGGGCGATGCTGCCGGGGCGACGGAGCAGGCAATGGACTACACGATCGAAGCCGAGATCACCCTGGACCCGAAGACGGACCACAGGTTGGACAACGACGGCAAACCCATCCCCACGACCCACGAGCGGCGCGAAGGCATCGCCAAAGCGACGGCAGACCTTTATTTGCGCCTGTCGCCGGAGGACCGCGCGCGGACCATGGTGCTGTCTGGGACAAACGAAGTCCGCAGGCAGGCGAACGAGCAGATCCGCGCAGGCCTGCGGGAGCAAGGCGCGATCGCGCGGGACGAAGTCCAGATCCGCGCCCTGGACAAGGCGGACCTCACTCGCGAGAAAGCGACCCACGCCGAGCAATACAAGCCCGGCATGGTGGTCCGGCTCGAAGAAGGCAAGGGCCGCAAGCGCCACACCACCGACTACCGGGTGGACCGGATCGATGGCAACCAGGTCGTGTTGCGCGCTTTGGACGGCACGGAGAAAGCCTGGAATCCGGCAAAGGAGAAAGCCGCGGGCGTCTATGCACCCCGCGATATGAACCTGGCCACCGGAGACCAGATCATTTTCAAGGAGAACCAGGGTACCGGCGACGACAGGATCGTGAACGGCCAGACCGCGACGATCAAGCGCGTTGAGCGTGACCAGGACGGTGGCACGCAGGCCACAGCCCGGCTCGACGATGGCCGGGAGTTCACACTCGACCCCAGGCAAAACCACAGCATCGATTATGGCTGGTGTCGGACGGTCCACTCCGCGCAGGGTGCCACCGTGGACCGGGTGATCGTCGCCGGTGAGGCGTCCCGCGTTGCGACGGCCGAGACCGCATACGTTGCGTGCAGCCGTGAGCGGGAATCCCTGCAGATCGTGACCGACAACCCGGAGCGGCTGCAAAAGTCGTGGGAGACGTGGGCAGAGAAGCAGCACGCCCTCACCGCGGCCCGCGATGCATCCAGCCCTGATCTCGCTGAGCTTCAAGTGCTTCGCGCCGAGGCCGCGGCCGAACTCGGACGCGCCGGCGATCTGGCACGCGCCCGCGAGGCCGGGCACCCGGTGGAGCGGACTGCACCGACCCCGGCAGAGTGGATGCACGCGGCCGAACTTGATCGCTGAACGCCGGCATTTCCGCCCCATACGTATATAGAGAGGCCGGCATCCCGCCGGCCTCTCCGATCCGGAACTCGGTTCCGATCAGGAGATGAGGCCATGACGAAGGCAGCGCGAGGCAAACGGTTCCCAGGCACGCTGGCTGGGTGGTGGGTGCTGACCCTTTCAGGCTATGCCGGTGATGCCTGCCTGCACCCGGTGGCCTTTTCGGATGGGGCACGGGCGACGGGCCGGTGGCTGCGCGCGCAGTTATTGGTGCCGCATGTGCGCCCCAGCGCGGCTGCGTTGCTGGTGCGGCTTGCCCGGGTCCTGCCGCCGGTGGTTTTCCTCGTGCCGGCGGTTGCGGCGGCGGTCGTCATGGTAGTCACGTATGCGCTTCGGCGGCGCGGCGGCGCCGTCGTGCAGCGCGGGGCACGCTTCGGTCGGCCGGCGCGCAGGGAGCGCGGCGCCATCCCCATTGGCGAGGTCTCGATCCCGCGCGACATCGAAACCCAGCATGTGCTGCTCACCGGCTCGACCGGCACCGGCAAATCGCTCGCGCTGCAGGCTCTGGTCGACACGATCCGCGACCGCGCGGGGGATCGGGCGGTCGTGGTCGACCCGGGGGGCGCCCTCATGGCACGATTCTGGCGGTGCGGCGACACCCTGCTGAATCCGCTGGATGCGCGCAGTGTCGCTTGGTCGCCGCTTGCCGAGATGCGGGGGGCGGGGGATGCGGAGCGCCTCGCGAAGAGCCTGCTCCCCGACACCGATGGCCAGGATGCCCAGCAGTGGCAGTGCTATGCGCAGGGGTTGACCAGTGCGGTGCTGCAGCGGCTCGCCGAGCGCCGGGGAGGCAGTACGAATGCCGATCTGCTGCAGGGGCTCACCGTCGCGAATTCCGAGGACCTCGAAGCCCTGGTCGCGGGCCTGCCGGCGCAGACGTTATTCGATCCTGGCGCGGCCAGGATGCTGGGCTCGGTGCGTGCGATCATCGGTGCCTATCTGGCGCCCTATCGGTTTCTGCCGCCCGGTGCGGGGGCGGATGCCTTCAGTCTGCGCCGCTGGGTCGAGGGGGGTGGCGGATGGCTCTGGATTCCGGTGCGTGCGGACTTGAGCACGGCGCTGCGCCCACTTATTGCGGCGTGGATCGGAGAGCTGGTAAGTACCATCCTTGCGCTGCCACCGGATCGTGACCGGCGATTATGGCTGCTGTTGGATGAGCTGGCGGCCCTCGGGCGCGTCCAGTCGCTGTCGGAGGCGCTCACCCAAGGGCGGAAATTCGGGCTGTGCGCGGTGGCCGGTCTGCAGACGGTCGCGCAATTGCGTGGGGCGTATGGCCTGCAGGGTGCGCAAACGCTCCTAAGCTGCTTCTCTTCCCAGTTGATCCTGCGCGCTACGGATCCGGAGACCGCGGACTGGGGCAGCCGTCTGCTCGGCGATCAGCAGCTGTCGCGTCGGGTGCAGAGCAAAGGTTCCAGTGCCGGGGGCGCACACTCTGCAGAAAGCGAGCAGATCAGCATCGAACGGGTGGTGCTGCCGTCGGAGATCGCGGGGTTGCGCGATCGGTGCGGATTTCTCAAGCTCGCAGGAGATTGGCCGATCGCCCGGGTCGAGATTCCGATTCCGCCTGCGCGGGCGGAGGTTTGCCGACCGTTCGTGGCCGGGGCGACCGGGGCACCGGCACTGGAGCCTGCGGCCCCGCCGGCGGGCGGGTTGAGCGCGGTCGCCGAACTGGTTCGGCGGATGAGGTCGTGAGAGAGTGCGCTTAGCGCTACCGTGCGATTGGGAACGCGGGGCGCACGCGGACGGCGCATGCACGTCGGCGTTACCATTTCTTCCAGAGGCTCATCGAAGGCCCCAGGGGGGATCGTGGTGGCCCCGATGAACGACGCACCCGCGGTGCCTTGCGCATCGACACCCGTTTCATCCTTGAGGCAGGGCAGCGTCAACCGATCAACGCGACCAGGTCCTCGGCCCGCAGGTGCGTGTAGCGCTTGAGCATCTGCAAGGTCTTGTGTCCGGTGATGGCTGCCACTTGCATGGGATTGAGTCCCTTCTCGAAGAGCCGGCTGGTCGCCTCGTGGCGCAAGTCGTGGAAGGTCAGGCCCTCGATGCCGGCGGTAGAACAGGTGCGCTCGAACGCCTGGCTGATGGAATCCGGAAGCATCGACCACACCGCTCCGTCCAGCCGGCGGGGCAGGTCATCGAGGACCTGCAGGGCGCGTGACGACAGCGGCACCCGCCGGGGCGTGCCGGTCTTGGTTTCGGGTATCAGCAACACTCGGGCCTTCCGGTCCACATGTTCCCAGCGCATGGCAGCGATCTCGCCGCGACGCATGGCGGTCTCGATGGCCCAAGTGATGATCGGGCCGATTTCACCACCGTAAGTCCTGGCAGCGTCGAGCAGTCGGGTTTCCTCGTCACCGACCAGGCGGCGGGTGCGGCCTCTGGGAAGCTTGGGGCGCTGGCCTTTGACCAGTTCAATTGGATTGGTAAGCGATTCCATGCCCCACCCAGACCGCGCGGTATTAAACAGGTGCGAGAGCAGTGCCAACTCAAGGCGAACCGTGTTGCCCCCTACTCCATCCGCTTCACGCGTGCGAATGTAATCGGCAATATCTTTGCCTCGTATCGAGGCCAAGTTCCGCTTGGCCAATGGATGGGCTCGCCACCGGCGAACGAAACCGCGCTCGCCAATACTTTTTTTGTGCGGTGTGATCTCGGTTTCATACCTAACGAGCGCTTCGTCGAGCGTGGTGCGCTCAGCTTCGGCACGAGATACAAAAACGCCGCGAGCGATCTCGGATTCGATCGTCGCCGCCCAAGCCTGAGCCTCCGCCTTCGTGTCAAACGTGTGGACCTGAGCTTGATATCCGCGCCGGCGAATGTGCGCCTGCCAGACACGTTTGCCGCCTGGCCCTCGGCGCTGAATAAAGCTCGCCATCTGCCACCTCCCTTTTTGGGCCCGAAACCTGAGGAAAGTCTACGCCGAATTACAGCGTGGTTACAACAAAAGGCGGGGTCGGGAGGGTTATATGCTCTAAGTTATTGATTATTGGTGCCGGTGCGCAGACTCGAACTGCGGACCTACTGATTACGAATCAGTTGCTCTACCAACTGAGCTACACCGGCGCACAACCGAGGAGTATACGGAGGCCGTGGATACAAAAACAACCACGTAAACGAATTTACCTAGCCTCGTTACTGGGACGGCGCATCCTGACGACGACGTCTACGCCCTCCATCTGAGCACCCGCTGGCAGCGGCGGAAGGCCGGTGATCCGCACTTCTTCAGCATCGATGTCCGTCAACACACCTGTG
>JAJYDT010000098.1 GCA_021777335.1 Pseudomonadota bacterium
TTTCGGGTATGCCGGAAGACCATTAGATGCCGGGTGCCACCACGCCCTACGCCCGACCCGTGAGTCCCCTTGGGCAAAGACCGCAGACGACCACCCCTCGTGGGCGCGGTTCCGCATGCGCCCGTTCGTGCCATCCCCGTTCACTTAGGCTGGACACATCATGTTCCCGCATGTCGTCTGAGTCATTCACTGTCTGAATCAGCCTATTTTCTCGACGAACACCACACTCAATAGCTATCGGCCCGATAGAACAATCACGACACCCGAGCTACATATGACCTGAAGTCATGGCGCTCATCGGGGGCGCATCGCTTGGTGGCATGCCGTGCAGCAGAACTGCCGCGGCGAGCAGGGCGCCGAGCAGCAGAAGCGCTTCGATGGTAATGGTGCGCGCCAGAGGTTGCAGCGGAATCGTTTTCTTGTCAGAGGCATGCTGTTCAATACGATGCCGCAGGGGTGACAATGCAGCCAGCCCACGTTTCGGTACACCAAATCCGGCCCAACACCTGATACACGGGATGTGCAAATAGCGATTCAGGGCGCCCAGCAGCATTGCGGCGGTGACGAACAACAGTTTGATGATAAGGATCCGTCCGTAGCTTGTGCGCCATAGATTATCGAGATGAACCAGGTCATGCCATGCACTCAGGTAGCCACTGATGAGCACAAGGCCCAAGGCGATACTTGCAAGGCGCGACAGACGGTTACCAAGTTCCGCAATGACTGTCGGGGGTATCGTGTCAGGCACCTGTAGTGCCGGGAAAATCCCGAATATCATCGCGAAAAGACTCCCCGCCCAAATGGAGGCCACCATCAAGTGGACCCAGTCCACCCATTCCGGGTAGGTGAATTGCCCACTGTCTGCAGGGTGTCCTGTAGCGCTTCGGGTAAACGCGATGATCGCTGCCATCAGGAACATAGGTATCGCAATTCGCCCTCCGCGTCCCGGGTACCGTCCCATAAACCAGCACACCCATAAGAGGATCAGGGTAACCGGGCGGATAAGCCAGATATGGCCAAACTGTGTTTTCCGCACTACCAAAGGAAGAATGGGGCCAATCGCCGAGAACGGCTGCCGGCTCATCTCCAGTGTCCGGCCAACCAGGAGTACGAAGCTGCTGATCGTAAGCGCGAGCAGCGCCCACGCCAGGAAACGCCAGAGACGCGGATGCAGCACATCGACGCTTGCCAGAGGCATGACCCACAATCGGCAGCTTAAGGCCCCAACGACCGTGACAATCGAGACGATATCAAAACCGCTAAAACTGATGTACAGGATATGAGTATGCATGGCCTTTTCGGTTCAGCGAACCCTGAATGGGTAGTGGCCTTCCGTGTGATGGCCGTCGACGGCGATAACGCTCCAGTAGACATGGTATTTTCCTGGGGGCAACACGGGCACCCTCGTTTCCAGCAACCGATCATGAGTACCCGGTTTGACGTGACCCTTGCCTTTGTTGACCCATTGTCCCTGGGTATCTTTTACACGCAGCGTGCAAAAGAGCGGTTCAAGTCCGGCGTCAAACCAGATGCGTACTTCGTGCGGAGCCTTGGTTACGGTTGCGCCAACCCGTGGTCGGGAGCGTTCGGGAAAGGCATGGGCGGATGCGCGGGTCAGGGACGCGCCCCAGAGCAAGACGACACCCAGGGTAACGACGGCAGCCATCTTTTCCATAGTCGGAATTTCTCTTAACCGAGGCGCGGGACACCCATGGGGTGGGCGCCGAACAATGGCGCCCCCAAGGTATGTGGGTACATATCGTCAAAATAGAACCCGACACCCAGCAGGACACCTACTCCATGGCCACTGGCATTGTTGACCGGGATCGCCGCCTCGAGTCCGACCTGCCCGTAATAACCAATCCAGATCACCCCTGGGTTGATGGTACCGATGGTCTGCCCGGCACACGGGCCGCTGGTGCAGGTTTGCATGGGCAATTCTACGAGTGGCACCATCTTGTTGAACGGTGCCCGCAGGCCGATATCGCGGACAAATGACTGCAGGTAGGGAAGGCTATATTGAACCGACAGGCCCCAGGTCAGCGTATTCGGAATACCTGCCTGCGAGGTGATGTTCGGTGCCACGACACCCGTCACGGCAAGCGGGCGCAAGTAGCGTAGCGCACCAGGCAGATCGCCAAGACCACGACCAAATAGCAAATTCGGCGAATACGTGGTGTAGGACGCACCGATTGCCTGGCTGCCGCTGCTGCCAACGGTGGCATTAAGCCCGCCGGTGACAAGCGTCTCCTGACGATCGTTTTTCCACAAAAGATAGCTGGCGCCAACCGTGACGTCATCCATGCCGTCGAGATGCGGACCCGGGCTTGGCTGCAGATACTGATAGTCCGTACCAAGGGACAGGCCGAACCGGGGCGTGATTGTCTTCGAATAATTGAGCGAGAATTCCGAGGTATCAACCGACGACGTGCCGGGCGCTGGCGCAACCGTGGCGTGACTGCCAATCAGATCAAGCTCATCCGTTACTCCGGGATCGCTGAACGTAAAGGTGCCGGGAAAGACCCGCATGCCCACGATCGCGTGCGCGTGGGCGACACCAGCCGCCATCAAGGTGGCCAGCAGAATCACGAGTTGGTAAAGTGCCCCCGGATTTCTGGTCACGGCACTGGCCTTTGAGGAAAACCCTGGGTTCATTAGGATGCGACCTTGATGCTTGGTGATCATCATCATAATATGGGCCAACCACCCCAGGAATGCGGCATGATGTCGCATGCTGAATTTCTGGTCCGGTAATAGCGACATGGGTTGTCTTTCGTCCGCTATGTTTAGATAGTCATGGAATATTCTCAGCCTGCATCCGTGAGCGCCACTAATCTCCGGCGCCTGGCCCTGCTGCGGACGATTGCGGTCTTTGGGCAGAGCACAACGATCCTGATCGTCTATTTCGTCCTGCGTACACCCCTGCCAGTCTTGCCAATGGTCATGGTTGTCACGATTTACGGGATCCTCGACGTCTTGGTCTGGCTGCGACTTCGGTTCCACTGGCCGATAACCTATCAAGAATTTTTTGGGCACCTCGTAATTGACATCGGAGCACTTTCGGCGCTGCTCTATTTCAGTGGAGGGGGGACCAATCCTTTTATCTTCCTTTTCCTGATTCCGTTGATGATCGCCGCGACGACTATGCCACGCGCGTACACCTGGGCGATTGCTGCCCTGACGATCACCTGTTATAGCCTGCTCATGCTTTATTATGTTCCTCTTCTGGTATACCGGCATGTGAGCGGCGAGTTCGAGGCGCATATCGTGGCCATGTGGTTAAACTTTGCCATCACGGCAGTGCTGATTTCATGGTTTATCGTCCGGATGTCAGAGTCCATTCGGGTGCGAGACTGGATACTGGCAAAGGCCAGGGAAGATACGCTCCGCCATGAACGTATCGTGGCGCTGGGTACGATGGCAGCGGGAACCGCGCACAACCTGGGAACACCGCTTGCGACCATGGATGTTCTGGTGTGCGAGTTGCAGCACACGTATACGCATGATGCAAACCTGCAAACAAGCCTGCAGACCCTTGCCGAGCAGGTCAAATGCTGCAAGAAGACTCTCGCCTGCCTGGTTCCGGAACTCGCCGGGCGGGAGGGGAAGGCGAGTTCGATCCGACGGCTTGACGACTTTGTCTCGGAGTTGCTCGGAGACTGGCAGTTGATGCGATCTTCAATCAACCTGAAGTGGAATATCGATGGGAGTACCCCCACGCCCACCATTGTTGAGGACCGGGCCTTGGGGCAGGCGCTCATGAACTTGCTCAATAATGCCGCAGATACGTCGCCTGCAGAAGTAGAGTTCAGTGCGCATTGGAACTCGGATGAGCTGCGTGTGGAAATCCTGGATCGTGGAGATGGCCTGAGTGCGGAAGCTTTACGGCATGCTGGGGAACCATTTTTTACGACTAAGCCTCGCGGACAGGGCCTCGGAATCGGTCTATTGCTGGCCAACGCGACTTTGGAGCGATACGGAGGGTCCGTGCGCATCACTAATCGCGACGGCGGAGGAGCACGCACAGAAGTGCGGCTGCCCTTGGCGCGCCTGGTTTTGGCCCAAGGACTATGAGTGCAGCCAGACTGGATGCAGGGAAAACGTTATTACTGGTCGATGATGACGCGACGTTCCGCAATGTGCTGGCGAAGGCGCTCACACGAAGGGGCTTCGATGTGTTCACCGCCTGCGATGTGGGGATGGCGGAGCAGATCGCCCGGTCAATCAAGCCTGCATACGCAGTGGTTGACCTCAGAATGCCAGGCGCCTCCGGGCTGACCCTCATCCCTTGTCTGCGCGCAACCAGGGAAGAGATGCGAGTCCTGATTTTGACAGGGTATGCGAGCGTTGCAACCGCCGTGCGCGCCATCAAGCTTGGCGCCACCAATTATTTGATGAAGCCGGCAAATGCCGATGAGATCGTCACTGCGTTGTGCCAAGAAATGCCCTTGGAAACTCATGAGGTGATTTCCGACGTAATGTCGGTAGATCGTCTGGAGTGGGAACATATTCAGCGTATCCTGATGGAGCATAATGGCAACCTGTCCGCTACCGCCAGAAGCTTGAAGATGCATCGCAGAACGCTGCAGAGGAAGCTTTCCAAGCGCCCGCTGCGCCAATAGAGACGGGTGCGCGCGGTAACCAGCACTTAACAAAAACCCATGATCACCGCGGTCTCAAGCGGTAGATAACTGTGTTGTTCTCCGGGCCAATATTCCGCACGCAGATATCGGCGTTCGAGACGTCGGCAATACCGGTCTAGGAGCAGGGCGTGGAAACCGTCATGATCCCTTCTGATTCCGGGTGAAACCTGACAAGGCTCCTCGCGGCCGTTGACAATTGTAGGTCACATCCATCAGGTAGCAGAGCCCCGGTAATGGCAGATCGTATCTGTCGAGCCGACACGCTGCCAGCGCACGCGGCATGGACAGAGGCAAGCTCCGGCTCACTCGATCAACCACCCTCCCAACCGAGCTCGGCATCAACGCTGATCACCAAAGACAATTGATCGTGCGTCTGCCATAACCCGCCGAAGCAGTCCATGTATCGGCTCTCGTTCCGCCTTTGTCCGAAACCACGTGCCTCTTCGATGCCGGTTCAGTCAGTATCCGGCCTGTGATGGACCCGCGGGCTGCATTCTGGTCATGTCTCCTTCGTACGGAAGCGTATTTCCCACTAACGTCTTCCAAGGAGAATCGAAGAATGGCAAACCTGACGCGTTACCGCCGTCCCTATGCCCGGCGCGCGCTTACACAATGGGCACTGTCGCTCGCCGTTGCCACCAGCCTGTCCGCATGCGTCGGAGGTGGCACCGGCGGTGCCTCCAGCACATCCAACAACCTGTCCGGCAACCAATCTGGGAATCCGAACACTTCGGCGACGCCGATCACGGGCAGCACGATACCGAACAGCGCGGCACTGCTCACCCCCGGCTCTGGGACAGGCACCACCTATTATGTCTCGACGACGGGTTCGGACAGCAACAGCGGCCTGAGTGTCCAAACACCGTTTCTTACTATTCAGCACGCAATCAATACGGTTGGGCCCGGCGGGACCGTTGAGGTGATGGGTGGCACGTATGCTGGCGGCATAGTCTTTGGCACATCGGGGACCGCCAGCGCATGGATCACCATGGAGCCTTACAATAACCAGTCCGTTACTATCGACGGTAGCGCCACCATGAATGATCTCTACTTTACTAACACCACCAATGCGCCGAGCTACTGGATGGTCAAGGGCTTCACGATCCAGAGCGCCCAGCAGTACGAGATCCAGATCGACACGCCGGACGTCAAGATTGTCAACAACAATATCTCGAATTCAGACGATTCACTCGTCAAGCTGGTGAGCACAGCCCAGAATATTGTCATCTGGGGCAACCAGATCCATAACAACAATGTCGCCTCCTCGTTAGCATCCGTCTCGAAAGGCGTCGACATGGTCGGCTCGCAGAATGTCCTCGTGGCCCACAATAATGTCTACGACATATCGTTCCTCGGGCTCTATGCCAAGGGTAATGCGACCGACATCACCTTCGATGACGATACCTTAAACAACATTGGCAGCCGCGGCATCATGCTCGGAGAATCCACCGGCGTGCAGTTCCTGCAACCGGGGAAGACGTATGAATCCTACAACAGCATCATCAAGAATAATGTGATCACAAATGATCAAAGCGCCTGCCTGGCAGAATCATCATCTTATGACGCTGAGATCTATAACAATTCCTGTTACAACACCGCTATTGCCCGTCACGGCGCCATCATGATCTCAAACGAATCGGCGCTCGGCCAGGCGGGCACCAACGTGTATGTTCGCAACAATGTGATC
>JAJYDT010000099.1 GCA_021777335.1 Pseudomonadota bacterium
CACCGGCGAGCCCCGTCGCCGGCATCGACTGCCGCGTGCGCATCGGCGATCCCGTCCGTGTCGGTGAGCCGCTGTTCCACGTGCATGCGCAGACCCCAGGCGAGCTCGACTACGCGCTGGCCTACATAGCGACGCAACCGGACGTGTTCCGGATTGGAGCGGCGCCATGACGCGGGTCCTGTTGCCGTTTCCGATGCAACGGCATCTGGCCGAGGCGATGGCGCCGGCACTGGCGGCGCGGATGGTGCGCCTGGACTGGCGGCGCTTCCCGGATGGCGAGTCGCTGGTCGCCGTCGACGAAGCGCTCTCAGGAGCCGACGTCGCGATCGTCGCGAGCCTGCACCGCCCCGACGAGATCTCGATCGCAATGCGCTTCGCGGCCGCGACGGCGCGCGAGTTCGGCGCTCGTTCGGTCGGCCTGGTCGCGCCCTATCTGGCCTACATGCGGCAAGACACGCGGTTTCACCCAGGTGAAGCGGTCAGCGCCCCGCTGTACGCACGGTTCCTGGAGGAAAGCTTCGACTGGCTGGTGACGGTCGATCCGCACCTGCACCGCAACCCCGAGCTGTCCGCTCTGTACCGCGTCCCGGCCGTGCGCATTGCAGCGGCACCCGTCGTAGCGACGTGGATTCGCGCCAACGTCCCCGACGCCGTCCTGATCGGCCCCGACAGCGAAAGTGCGCAATGGGTCGCCGACATCGCGCGGCGGGCCGGCATGCCTTGGCAAGTGCTGCACAAGCAGCGACACGGCGACCGCGACGTCGAAGTCAGTCTGCCCGACATCGCCTCTGCCCGTGGCCGCACTCCGGTAATCGTCGACGACATTATCTCCTCCGGCCATACGGTGATTGAACCGCTCGGTCACCTGCGCCAGCTCGGTCTGCCTGCTGCCGTCTGCGTCGCCATCCACGCCGTATTTGCCGAGGACGCCTACGCGCGACTGCTCGAAGCCGGCGCTGCGCGGGTGGTGAGCACGGATTCCATTCCCCATCCTTCCAACGCCATGTCGATTGCCGGGCTGCTGGCTGACGCCTGCTCCGGCTTGTTCGGACATGTGCATCTCCGGTGAGGCAAGGGGTGAACGATGCCTACCCGTTTTGTAATCACCGAAGCGCGACCGGATCCGCCCGAAAACGCAGTCGAACTATGCGAGCACAAGGGCATCGGGCACCCGGATACGATCTGCGACGGGGCAGCGGAAGCGGCGTCCTGCGCACTGGCGCGGGCTTACCTTGATGCCTACGGCACCGTGCAGCACTACAACGTCGATAAAGCACTGCTGATCGGCGGCGAGAGCGCGCCCCGTTTCGGCGGCGGCCGCACGGTGACGCCCATGAGGTTGATCATTTGCGGCCGGGCGACGACCCTGCCTCAGGCAGACGTGACTTCATTGATCCGAAGCGCGGTCCGTGATCATTTGGCCACTACGTTGCATTGCGATCCCAACCTGTTCGCGATCGAAGCGGTCGTGCGCAGCGGCAGTCCGAACCTGGTCCGTGTCATCGGTTCAGCCGCTGCGACGACACGCGTCAACGACACGTCAATCGGTGCCGGATTTGCGCCTTGGTCGTACCTGGAAAGCAGCGTACTGCACCTGGCAGACGTGCTGCGCTCCGAGGAGTTTCGCAGTCACTTCCCGGTGGTGGGCGACGACTACAAGGTCATGGGATCCCGTTACAACGACGAGATCACGCTCACGGTAGCGCTGGCCTTCGTGGATCGCGAAGTCACCTCGGTCGCGCATTACTTCGTACTCAAGGCGCGGATGCTGGAGTATCTCCAGCAATGCACGGGTTCTTCGGTCCGAATCGTCCTCAATGCACTCGACGATCCTGCCGCGGCCAACGAAACCGGCGTGTACCTGACCGTGACCGGCCTGAGCGCCGAGCATGGGGATGATGGACAGGTCGGCCGCGGCAACCGCGTGGGCGGCCTGATCACGCCGCACCGCACGATGTCGATGGAAGCCGCGGCGGGAAAGAACGTCGTCGCCCATGCCGGCAAGCTCTACAACGTCCTGGCCTTCGAGATCGCGCGGGCCGTCGTGGCCGCCGAGGCGGACGTCTCGCAGGTTTCCGTCCAGATCCTTTCGACCATCGGCGATCCGATCACAGCACCGACCTTGATCGCGATGAGGCTGTGTACATCTGCTGGCGTCAAAGAAGGCCTGAGTCGCAGAGCACGCGAAATCGCCCAGAGAGAGCTGGAACAGATCGACGAGTTGTCAACGCGCATCATTCGCGGCGGAATCCGCTTGTTCTGATAGAGAGACGCAAAGAACGGAGACTCTCATTCAATGCACACCCCCCCTGACCTGCTGCGCAGCCACCGAGCTTGATCCTGGCGAGCGCGAACGGGAGCTTACGATTACATGCAGGTCGTCGCCCGCGAGCCTTCCTAGACTCTCACGTCAAATACGCTGCTTAAAACTGTTTGAGGGCCGGATCAATAAGCGATGCACAGCGCGAAGTATACAGTGTTCACTTGCCGGACGGAGGTTTTCCGGCTGCCGGCTGACCCGTCAGCGGCTCTTGGTGGCCACGATGATCTGGAAGTTGCCGCAGGAATAGGTATGGCGCTCGCAGGTGAAACCGCCGATCTCATCAATCAGCATCACCGGGTCGTGAGTGTCCCACAGCGCCAGCCCCAAGGGCTCGAACACCTTGAAGTAGGTCCAGCTGAGCGCGCGCAGCACCCAGCGTTCCGGACGGTGGAACTCAGCCAGGAAAATCTTGCCGCCGGGCTGGGTCACGCGGCCGGCTTCCCGTAGCGCCTCGATCTTCAGGGAATGTGGCAGTTCATGCAGCAGGAAAAAGATGACATTGGCGGCCACCGATTCGCTTGCCACCTTCAGATTGACGGCGTTCTGCTCCAGCATTTCAGTGCGGGCGTGTGCCGCTCCCAGCAATTTGCTTTCGGTATGGGCGAGCTCATTGCGGATGATGTCGGCAATCATGACCTTGTCGGCGCCGGTCTCGATGGCGGCGGATACCACGCGTGGGATCACGTTGCCGAAGGCGCAGGAGGTGATCAGCACCTTTTGTCCCCGCAGCTCCAGGTTGTGCAGACCTTCCACAATCGCGGATACCAGACGGTGATATTGAAACAGCAGGATCGCGGAGATGATCGGCTGGAAATCGATGAGGCGAATGAGCCGCATGTTCGAGTAGATCGGATATACATGGGCGGCGTCGGTGTGGGTATCGGACAGGTATCTGCGGACCACCATCGCACCGCGGGTCACCGTGAATAAGAACAAACCGGTGACGGTGAGCAGTGCCAGGACCGCGACAAAAAGATAAATTACCCACGTCTCCATGTTCTTCTATCCTTGTCTTGCGACCCGAATATCCGCTGTCTCCCTGGCCCGGCCCCGTGCGACTGGGCGGTGGGCTAAGAATACCCTATCGATGCCAGAACAGTTTGCGAAACCCGGTGCGCATGCCGCTGCGAAGTGAAGGGAGCCTCGAAAAACCCATGTGTACCAAGTCGGGGCGACGGTCGACGGTCGGCGACATGCATGCGGAGCGAGCCAATAATCGGTCTGTTTGCCGCCGAAGAACGTGATAGGCACAGAACGGCGATTAAGAGCCGGTCGCCGCTCCGATAAATTGTGGAAACCCGAAGTTCTACAATAGAGCAGTTTGCGAAACCTCCGCGCGCCATCGTCGAAGTGAGCTGATCCGCCTGGAGCTTGCCGCATGAAGCCGCGCCCGCTGGGACTGTTCGACCAGGAGATCCGGCAGCGCAAGCTGCCGGCGCTGGGCGACCTGGTGATGGCACTGGAGCGCATCGTGCCCTTGGACATGTTCCGTGAGACGCTGCAGATGATGCGCCGGCAGGTGTTGGCGCAGGCCAGCGGATGAAGACCCGCACGGGGAACGCGCGTCCGGAGCAAGGGAAAACGAGAACCAACACGCAGCAACGGGCAATCGTCGCAGCCACTTCAACGGCGCACCCATCCACGTGATCCATCAGGCCACTGACGCAAGTTCAAATCGGGTTCTTCAAACTGCTCTCATGCGAAAACTCCCAGAAATCACCGCGAGGGACGACGCTCTACGAATACCCCAAATTGCTGACGCATATAGACGAGAACATCGCTGATGTCCTGCGCCGTGAGGGAGGCATTGCCACCCTTCGGTGGCATAGCCATCGGCGAACCATTGGTTTGAAAACCGTTTGTGATTCGCTCGATCAAAACGTTGTCTGGGCTCTTGAGCACGCCATCCTTGGCAGTGAAATCCGGGGCGCCAGGGATACTGCCCTTGCCGTCTGCCCCATGACACGCCGCACAGTTTTGTGCGTAAATGGCCGCACCATTCTTGGCGTCATTGGCACGTGCTGCTTGCGGCATGATCATGCCCATCACGATCACAAGCGCCAAAACTGTTAGAGTGAACAACTTGATCTTCATTACGAAGCTCCTCCTGATCCAATGTACCCGATGCCACACGAGATGCGGCCGAGACCATTAATTATCCTTCGCGCCTTGGTCGATCCACTTTGTAATCAGATCCCTGTCGTGCTTGCTCAGCCATCTCGCATTCGAGCCTGGGAGAATGTAGTGACTGTGTTTTTGCTCGATCGACGTGTATTCTTTCGGCATATTGATCGAAGGATCTGCTTGGTGATTAATCAAGCGCACAAGTGTGCTGGAGATACTTGACCCCGGGATGATTACGCGTCCGTAACGCGTCCCTTTCATCACATCTTGGTAAGTCGCCACGCTGAAGCCACTCTTGATGTAACCGGGCCTTCCCGAAGAATGACAGACAGCGCAGTTGTTTTGAAGGATCGGATTGATATCCCTTTCGAAACTTACTTCTCTCTGGCCACACGCAGTAATCAGGAGAGGCAAGAAAACCACGGCTAAGCGAACATTCGATGGTTGCATGATATTACCCCCGGCACTGCCGTCAATTAACTGCTTCGTACTAACAAGTCTGCCGGCCTCTGCAATGATTCTCCAAGCAGGCTGTTGCGAGAACATCTTCGGCTGCTGCACTTTGGAACTCAGTTCGGCGATCGACTCTCATCGACGCGCAAAAACACAACTTGATACATCGACACAATGATCTGTATTCCCCAAGCCGCTCCGAGTGCCACACCCGATACAACCACCGTATATGCATAAATCGGATCCCACTTCGTGAGATACCATGTCGCAATATCCATAGCAATAGCGACAAATGGCGTCGCTATGACAGCATTTTTAAACCATACTGGCAATGCTGTGAAAGTGAATACATAACCAAGAACGAACGCAACCAAGCCTATTCCGAACAAATGAATATGCGACAATTTTACCAAGGTCAACAATGACATTCCCGTATTGACCTTCGCTACTTGTTGAATACTGGAATAGGTCGTGAAGTCTGGTAGCTTGAGCCCGGACTTGCTGCTATGACAACGGGCGCAATCTCTTTCAATGATTGGATGAATGGTCTTGTCGTAGCCGCTTTCGCTGGCCCCGGATTTCAACCAAGCAATAATCTGGTCACGATCGCCCTGCGGGGCAAAGCCCTGCATCGGGCCACGCAACATCGCTTCAAGCTTGGTGCCGCTGCGATTGCCATAGTAGCTGATCGCGATATCCTGCACTGTAAGTCCGGGTTTTCCGCTGAGACCCTCGTGGGTCATATAGAGATAGCTCAAGGCCATGAGATACCCCACGCCCAGGATTACCAGCACCAGACCGTACAATGTGCGTTCAGTGCTCGAGCACTCCGTGAAGGTTCTGCCCCTTACGACCGGCCTGTCTTTCGGCAAGCGGCCAAGCGCGCGCCGAATCCAAACAATGGCAACAACGATCCCCGCGGCACCGACGATCAGGTGCGCAATGGTCATCTCGGCGATTTGGAAACTGAGCGTATCGGGCGAAACGACCGTCCACGCGGCAAGTACAAGAAACGCCCACCCCGGCCAGTAGGCTCGCTTTCTGACAAGAGCCCAAACCGCGATACCCATCATGAGCAGCCCTGTTATCAGACAATTCCAGAAGCTTTCAGGATGCTGAACGGCGTGGGGTCCACCCACATACCATGGCAGGGCAGCCATGATGATGCCGATTATGAGTCCCGCCACCCTGGCTGTTACTTTCATTTTTAACGGGGCATCATTCTGTATAATAGTCATTTCAATCCTTTTTATTTAACAGCTAGACATATGGCGCTTGTCTAATCTAGAAGCCACGCGTACATATAAAGCGTGTCATTCGCCGCCGCGCGGCGGCCGAGGCCATCGTAGTTGTTCGCGGCGCCATTG
>JAJYDT010000100.1 GCA_021777335.1 Pseudomonadota bacterium
ACGCTATTAGCACAGGCGTTGCGCGGACTCTCGGCGCACGACTGGGGGCTCCGGATCTAGCCCCCTCCCGAGTCAAGCCGCGACTAGGAGGCAAGTGCCACACGCCATCACCCGGGACTTTCAGGGCGACCCTCCCGACAAGCAACGCCGTACTGAGGGTTTCGCTTGAGATGGATGATGCGGGGACCATCACGGCTGCGTCGTTTTCAGGCACATTGCAGTGCCGCCCACGCGCACTCCTCGTGCGCGCCGCACAGGCTCTCATCGGGGCCTCACTTGCGGAGGCCGGCGAAAGGACCCGGCAAATGACAGCAGGAATCGGCCCAGAATTAGTTGGTGCCGAAGAAGCCGATCTTGAGCGCGTCGTTCGGCTTGCCGCAGCACGTCAAGGGCAGATGGAGCGCTTTCATCTCGACTCGGAACAATCCAATACACTCATGGTGCATGTGCCAGCCAACGCCTATAACGCTGAGGATATCGTACGGGCTGCCAGGGTGATCTTAATCCCCTATTGCGCGAAGCCCCTGTGGTGCAAATGGCGTAGCCGCGAGGGCTGTGCAGAATGCGGAGGATGCGCTGTCGGAGATGCCTATCGGCTCGGTCGAGAGCGCGCGATGCGCGTCGTAACAATCACAAACTACGAGCACCTTACGGTGACGTTGAACGCTATACGGGAAGAGGGCGAGACATCATACATCGGCATGTGCTGTGCTCAGTTCTACGAGAAGAGGCATCGGGCGTTTACCGCACCCGGCTTGCCAGCTTTGCTGATCGACGTGAGCGGGGCCAATTGTTATGACCTGGGCGTACAGGATAAGGCCTATGCGGGCCGATTTCGGGCGCAATCAACAATCGATACTGGCGTCCTTGAAAACGTGCTCGACTGCTGCGCCAGGCCGCGATCTGACCAATCAACCTTGGTCATAGGCGGACAGAACTCGTCTGAGAAGGAGATCGACCCGGGAGGCACGGAGCAGGCCGATCACGACGCGCGCTGCGCGGGGTCCGGCGATGTGCCCGACACAGGCATTCCAGTCGTACCCGATCGCGTCGAGCACGTTCCTTGTATGAAGTGCGACCTCAACGTCTCCCTCGAGTGCGAGGCGTCGACTGAAGAACAACGCATCAGGATCCTCAAGCGCAAGCATCAAACGCAGCAGATCAAGTGCACACCCACAGACCATCGCCTCGGGGATGCCGTCGGGATCGGGGTGGAAGCGACCGTCTATAACGCGCAGGCGGATGGTGAGCCCCGCATCGAGGATCTTCAGGCCGATTCGCCTCCCGTTAAGCTCCGCCACACGCGCTCTGTCAGCAGGAGACCTCACCGGACAGTTCAGTACCGCGGCAACGATGAGCGCGTGCACGGGATCCGGAACAAGACCGAGCGGACGCAGCAAGAACATACTCTTCATGGCACGACTTCTATCACTGGCCGGGATGACTGCGCTGACACAGATCAAGCCAATCGGAAATAAATAGCCAACACATGACCTATCACAACTTGCGCGATTTTCTCGAGGATCTCGAACGCCGGGGAGATCTCAAGCGGGTTCATACACCGGTTGACCCGTGTCTTGAGCTCACGGCACTCTGCCGCCGGGTGTTACGGGACCGGGGACCCGCGCTCCTCTTCGAGGCACCAAAAGGATACACAATACCCGTTATCGGCAACCTCTTCGGATCCGTTGAACGCGTCGCATTGGGGCTTGGGTGTGCGTCCCCAACCGGTTTGCGTGCCGTTGGTGAAATGCTTGCATTTCTGCGTGAGCCAAGACTTCCTCGGGGCCTGCGCGAGGTCGCCGAAAACGCCCCGATGTTTCGGCGCCTGCTGAACACCAGGCCACGCGTAATAGCGGATGCACCGTTTCACCGTAATGTGGCGGTGCTGGATGAGGTGGACCTCTCTACCCTCCCGGTCCCTCTCTGTTGGCCGGAGGATGCGGGTCCACTCATCACCTTTGGCCTCGTCGTTACACGTGGACCACATAAACCCCGGGAAAACCTCGGCATCTACCGCCAGCAGGTAATCGCGCGCAACAAGCTGATCATGCGCTGGCTGCCGCACCGGGGTGGCGCCATTGATTTTGCGGAATGGAAGGAGGAATACCCGGGGCAACGTTTCCCCGTAGCTGTCGCACTCGGCGCTGATCCCGCGACTGTGCTCGCCGCGGTGGCACCGGTTCCAGACACAGTATCCGAGTACGAATTTGCAGGCCTGCTGCGCGGGGCGCGAACGGAGACAGTCTCCTGTGCAGTTCATGATCTGCATGTACCCTCGAGCGCCGAGTTCGTGCTTGAGGGCTTCATTGATCCGTCGGAGGAGGCGATGGAGGGACCATTCGGAGACCATACGGGGTATTACAACATGCAAGCTCCGTTTCCGGTCTTCACTGTGGAGCGTCTCAGTCATCGCGATGGCGCGGTGTATCCATTCACCTATATGGGTCGGTCCCCGGACGATGAGCCATCCATGATGGCAATGGCGCTGAACGAGGTGTTCATCCCGCTTCTGCGCAAGCAGTTCCCGGAGATTGTGGATTTTTATCTACCGCCTGAGGCCTGTTCGTACCGGATCGCGGTAATCAGCATCAGAAAGCGCTACCCCGGACACGCCCGGCGGATCATGCTGGGTCTGTGGTCGTATCTGCGCCAGTTTACCTACACAAAAATTGTGATCGTGACGGACGACGACATCGATATCCGCGTCTGGAGTGACGTCATGTGGGCACTAGCGACACGCATGGATCCGGGACGCGACACGCTGATTCTTGAAAATACGCCTGTCGATTACCTGGATTTTGCGAGCCCGGTGGCTGGACTCGGATCGAAGCTTGGGCTCGATGCCACGAACAAGTGGAGCGGTGAAACAAGCCGTCTATGGGGCCGGCCCATTACCATGTCGCCTGAGGTCGAGCACCGTATGGATGCTGTTTGGGAGGAACTGAGGCGTCGCTGACCCTGGGTCGGATCAATCAGGTGCAAGAATCTCCTCGATATTCCCTAAGAGATTGGCACGTGAGCGTTCATCAAGATGGCGGAGATTCAAATCCCAGGCCGGGAACAGGACTTGCTCCTCCCGATTTTCGTGTTTGGCAAGCAGACCGGAGAAGAGGGCGAATAAAGGTGCGATAGTGCTGTCCATAACTTCGTTGGCTGTCACACGCTCAATCAGGTCAAGCTCGGCAATGATGCGCTCGTGCTCTTCCTTCAGTTCCATGAGAGGGTCGCGACCCATGGCGAGCGGAATCCTGAGTCTCAACGTCAGCACGTTTTCGGCATTGATATGCCGCCGGAGATCGCTGGCGTAAGAGGAAAATGCTACTGTCGCTTCCGTCCAGCGCCCACCCTCGATCAGGGTGAGCACAATCGCGAACAGGGCATCGAGTCGGTCGTGGTCGCGCCCGAGAAGCGCACCAAGCGTTAGCCCCGGACCGTCGTCGCGATGCCACACGAATACCCGCCACGGTCTTTCCGTAGGGGCTTCCTTCCAGCAGATCCGCCCGCGCAACTGGCGATTCAGCGTCTCGAAGAACGGATATGGCAGCTCGCCCAGCAAGATCTCGAGCCAGTGGCCTGGGGGGAGCGTCGCAAGGCGCTCGTATGTTACATCGTGCGCCACGCGTGAGGGATAGCCGCGCAGGTCGACGATTTCAGGATTTTCTTCCCTAACGCCCTTACGCATATCCACCCCGCCCCTCTTTTGGGACACTGAAGGTACGCCCATCCCCGGGTCGGTGGCTTGACACCCGTCAAGGGGTCCAGGGCATCGCGGTGGTAGAGGTGCCTTCCGCGCCTCCACCGTCCAGCCTCCAAATAGACGCTATCCTGAGACTTCGGACATTCAGTTGATCCACATCAATGCCGGGATTGGCCAAATTGCGCCATATAGCGAACGTAGAATCCGTCGCCCTTGGTAGATACCTTAGGCGCGAGACATTGTCCGCGAATTGCATCCTGCGCTTCGCCGGGCCAGATCCTGAGAGGAGGCAATCCAGTGTCAGCGAAAGATTCGAGACCGAAAGATCACACGACGCGCGCGACGGATGGCTTAAGTCAAAAAACGTCGACAAAACCATTCCACGAAACCCCTATGCTGGACACGCTCGAGACCGGTCCGTGGCCAAGCTTCGTCACTGGATTGAAGCGCCTTGCCCACGACAACGACATGATGGTCGATCTTCTCGGACAGCTTGAGCATTCATATGAGACGAAAAAGGGCTATTGGAAGGGCGGCACAGCGAGTGTGATCGGTTATGGAGGCGGCGTGATCCCGCGTTTCTCCGAGGTCGCAGAGAAGTTCCCGGCTTGTTCCGAGTTCCACACACTGCGCATCATGCCCGCCCCAGGGAACCACTACACCACGCATATCCTCCGCAAGATCTGTGACATCTGGGAAAAACATGGGTCTGGGCTCATTGGAATGCATGGACAGAGTGGCGACCTTATGCTTCAAGGGTGCACCACCGAGAACATCCAGGCGACATTCAATGATATCAATGACCTCGGATTTGACATGGGGGGCGCAGGACCATCGGTACGTACATCCATGTCCTGTGTGGGCCATGCCAGGTGTGAGCATTCCTGTTTCGATGAAGGGCGCGCGCACCGCACTGTCATGAATAACTTCATAGATGACCTTCACCGTCCAGCCCTGCCGTACAAGTTCAAGTTCAAGTTTTCTGGATGCCCAAATGACTGTATGAACGCGATTCAGCGATCAGACATGGCGGTCCTTGGAACGTGGCGAGATGATATCCAGGTAAACCAAGAGGAAGTGAGGAAATTCGTGGCAGACAAAGGTCGCGACTACGTTATTGACAATGTCGTGACGCGGTGCCCGACGCAGTGCTTGAAGCTGACACTCGATGATACGCTGGCGATCGATAATCGAAACTGCGTGCGTTGCATGCACTGTATCAACGTCATGACAAAGGCCCTATCGCCAGGAACGGATCGGGGCATTACCGTTCTCGTTGGGGGAAAGCGTACGCTCAGGATTGGCGACATTATGGGGACTGTGCTCGTCCCATTTATGAAGCTTGAGACAGACGAGGACTATGCGCGCCTAGTGACCTTGGCTCAGGATATCATCGGCTTTTGGGCCGAGAATGGGCTCGAGCATGAACGGTGTGGCGAGATGATCGAGCGCATCGGTCTTGGGAACTTCATTGAGGGTATCGGCATTGAGCCAGAGCCCGCTATGCTGAGTCACCCACGCACGAATTCATTTATCCGGCTTGATCGCTGGGAGGAGGAAGCCGAGAAATGGACGCAGCGCAAGAGCGTAGAAGCATAATCCACCACGCCATAGAAACTCATTGAGAACAGATCGATGACCACAGCCCAGGCAACGAGCAACTCAAAACCACGCGCAGCAATCGAAAGTGGCGTGCCCGACCATTTCCAATATATGCATCCGCTCATGGTCAAGAACTACGGCCAGTGGGCATGGCACGATCGCCCACGCCCCGGCGTGCTGCACCACGTTGCGCACTCCGGTGACGAGATCTGGACAGTGAGGGCCGGCACGCAGCGTCAGCTCGATGTCCATACGGTGCGCAAACTGTGCGATATCGCTGACGAATATGCAGAGGGTCATCTACGAGTCACCATCCGTAGCAATATCGAGTTCATGGTAAGTTCCTTAGACAAGACGCGCCAACTGATTGCCAAGCTCACGGACGAAGGGTTCCCGGTCGGTGGAACCGGGAACTCGGTGACCATGATCTCGCACACGCAGGGGTGGCTGCACTGTGACATCCCTGCAAGTGACGCCTCGGGTGTAGTGAAATCGCTTATGGACGAACTCCACGAAGAGTATATCAGCGAGGATATGCCAAATCGGGTGCATATCTCGACCTCTTGCTGTCAGATCAATTGCGGTGGCCAGGCGGACATCGCAATCAACATCCAGCACACGAAGCCGCCCAAGATCAACCATGACCTCGTCGCGAATGTGTGTGAGCGGCCGTCGGTGGTGGCGCGCTGCCCGGTAGCGGCGATCCGCCCGGCGATGGTGA
>JAJYDT010000101.1 GCA_021777335.1 Pseudomonadota bacterium
GCACCTGGTGCTGAACTGGATCACGCCGCACAGCAAATGGGGCATACATTCTACCTACAACGACAATCTTCGGATGCTGAGTTTGTTCAGAGGTGGGCCGACGCTGTGGGTGTCCGAGGATGACGCTCGCAGTATCGGTCTGAAGGACAATGACTGGGTGGAGGCGCTCAATGCCAATGGTGCGACCGTCGCGCGTGCGGTTGTGAGTCAGAGGGTGCCGCGCGGCGCGGCGTTCATGTATCACGCACAGGAGAAGAACGTCAACGTGCCAGGGTCGCCGACCACCGGCAAGCGCGGAGGCATCCTGAACAGTGTAACGCGCATTGTGGTCAAGCCCACGCACATGATCGGCGGTTACGCCCAACTGAGTTACGGCTTCAATTACTACGGAACGGTCGGCTCCCAACGCGATGAGTATGTCGTGCTGCACAAGATTGAGGATCGCGACGTGGACTGGCTGGAGCGCGGACTCACTCCCGAGCGTGAGGCGTCGCCAAACCCGCCGGGAATCGGCTGAAGTGCCCATTCCTGGTGGCGCACCCGCCGCTTTCAGTCGCTTCCAGGCATCGCAGATCCCGGAACCTATTTTAGGAGTCAGGTAATGAAAGTACGTGCACAGATGGCCATGGTGCTCAATTTGGACAAGTGCATCGGTTGCCACACCTGTTCAGTGGTGTGTAAGAACGTGTGGACCAACCGCAAGGGGGTGGAGTACGCGTGGTTCAACAACGTCGAAAGCAAGCCCGGCGTGGGCTACCCACGCCAGTGGGAAAACCAGAAAATATGGAACGGCGGCTGGGTTAAACGCAAAGGCCGGCTGGAGCTCAAGTCGGGAGGTCGCGCCAGACGGCTGTCCAACATCTTCGCCAACCCAGACCTGCCGGAGATTGATGACTACGCGGAACCATTTACTTTTGATTATGCGCATCTGCAGAATGCGCCGTTGTCCGAGGCGGCGCCAACGGCTCGTCCCCGATCTCTGATAGACGGAAGTCGCATGGAGAAGATCACTTGGGGTCCAAACTGGGAAGACGACCTCGCCGGGGAGTTCGCACAGCGTAGCCGCGACAGCAACTTCGACGATGTACAGAAGCAGATGTACGCTGAGTTCGAAAACACCTTCCATATGTATCTGCCGCGTCTGTGCAACCACTGCCTCAATCCGGCTTGCATCGCTGCCTGTCCGTCAGGTTCCATCTACAAGCGCGAGGAGGACGGTATCGTGCTTGTTGACCAGAACAAGTGCCGTGGCTGGCGCATGTGTGTCAGTGCTTGTCCCTACAAGAAGGTGTACTACAACTGGCAGTCCGGCAAGGCCGAGAAATGCATCATGTGCTATCCGCGCATCGAGTCCGGAATGCCGACGCTGTGTGCCGAAGCGTGCGTGGGGCGTATCCGCTACATGGGTGTTATCCTCTACGATGCCGACCGGATCCTGGAGATGGCCGGCCAGGACAGGGAACGCGATCTGTACCGGTCACAGCTTTCGCTGTTTCTCGATCCATCCCGACCCGAGGTGGTCGAGCAGGCGCGCGCTGATGGAGTGCCGGATTCGTGGATCGGCGCAGCCAGAAACTCCCCCGTATACAAGATGGCGATCGACTGGAAGATCGCCTTCCCGATCCACCCGGAATTCCGCACCCTGCCGATGGTCTGGTACGTTCCGCCGCTATCGCCGGTGCAGTCACAGATCGACCAGGGCCGGCTACCGACTGAGGTGGACGGTGCCATACCCAAGGCCGAAGCACTGCGCCTACCGGTTCGCTATCTCGCCAACCTGCTGACAGCTGGCGACGAAGCTCCGATCGTCAGCGCACTCAATCGTCTGATTGCCATGCGCAGCTACCAGCGCTCGGTGCACGTGGGCGGTAACGCGGACAGGCGCGCGCTCGACGCGGCCGGGTTGAGCGAGGATCAGGCGCAGGAAATGTACCGCTATCTTGCGATCGCGAACTATGAAGACCGCTTTGTCATTCCCACCGGTCATGAAGAGTTGCGCGAGGAGGACGTCTATGCGTTTCAGGGAAGCAATGGCTTCGATTTCGGCAAGGAGCCCGGAGGCCGCTCCTCGCCATTCCGGCGGCCGGAGCGGCACGAAGTACACCCAATGGTGTTCATGCGCCGGCCGCAGGCCGGAAAGGCGTGACGAGCATGCGTATTTATAGAGTGCTGTCCCGTCTGCTCGACTATCCGGACGCGGAACTCCGGGAATCCCTGCCCTTGATCAATGCTATTGTCGAGGAGGAGAGCGGGTTACTTGAGGCAGAGCGACTGGCGCTCAGAGCCTTGATTGTTTGGATGGGCGAACGGGACCTTATCTCGCTGCAGGAGTGCTATGTCCAGACATTCGACAATGTGCCAGAGCACAGCCTGCATCTTACCCATCACCTCTTCGGCGACGATCGCGAACGTGGGCCTGCTCTGGTGGACCTGGCGGAGTTCTTCAAAAGCGAGGGGCTCGAGCCGCTGGCGGGCGAGCTGCCGGACTTCCTCCCGCTGATCCTTGAGTACGTGTCTACGCTGGACGAATTCGGCGCCCAGGTCTTTTTGGGTGACGTGGTGGACGTTCTGGCGGGGTTGGCGGAAAACCTGGGGCGGGCTGGGAGTCCGTATGCGCCGATCGTGAGGATTGTTGAACGCTGTGGATGCCTGGCCGGCGCCCCGGCCTGTGTGGCGAACCCGAGTTAAGCGAGGGCACGATTCATGAATCTGCAACTGTTTGTCTACGGCGTCTACCCGTACATTGCCGGCACGGTGTTCCTGGTTGGCAGCGCGCTTCGTTTCGACCGGGATCCGTACAGCTGGAAAAGTGATTCGAGCCAGTTGTTGTCAAAAGCAAACATGCGACTGGCTAGCAATCTGTTTCATGTCGGCATCATCGCGATTTTCCTGGGCCATTTCGTGGGTCTGCTTACCCCGCATGTCGTATTCCATGCCCTAGGGGTAAGTGACGTAGAGCATCAGTATGTGGCGATTGCGGCCGGTTTGGCATTCGGCAGTCTGTGTCTCATCGGAGGGGTTCTGTTGTGGCTGCGGCGCCTGCTGAATCAGCGTGTGCGCAGCGCCGGGCGGCGCATGGATATGTTCATACTCAGCTGGTTGCTGGTTACGCTGTCCTTGGGTCTGTCGACCATACCCGTGTCCATCGCGCACGCGCGCGCCGGAGATCCTTCAGTGATGCTTGCACTCGCGACCTACGTGCGCAGTATCGCGATCTTTCAGCCCGATCCAGCGGTGATTGCTGGTGTACCAGTGATATTCAAAGTGCATCTGTTTTTCGGCATGACCGTGTTCCTTCTTTTTCCGTTTACGCGGCTTGTTCATATCTGGAGCGTTCCTTTCGGTTACCTGTTTCGTGCATACCAAGTTGTGCGCAGAAAGAGCGTGATTGTGAGATGAATCGCGGGGTTCGCCGGGTCATGGCAATGGGCAATCCGGCCTGAGCTGAGGCTGTCAACCCTGACCATGATTATCTTCGGGGGCAGGCTGAATTGATGCTGGTGCACGCCGGGCTGCAGGTTGCGGCCGGCCTCCCGGCTTCGGTTTCTCATTCCAGCATACGACAATGCTGGCAGGTATGGCGCATGCTGTGCGCTCCCCATTCCTGAATCAGTGGTGTGCCGGAAAGTCGCAGACCCGCAACAGCGCCGGCTAATGGGTGTCGCGATCAGTGCCGGTGACGCGTGCTGGCAGGTTGCCCCGAGGGCGATGCTGAGGTGGTATGGCCATGCGGGGGTGTGACGACCAACAGCTGCGCAAGTTGCTGGTCCGTTCGAAGCAGGTCGGCCAGGGTAGTGCGGTCAAGCGTGCGAAAGAATGCCTCGCGTGCCTCGGCCAATACTCCGCGCAGCATGCAGGCCGGCACGATCGGACAGCGATTGCGCACGGGGTCGAAACATTCGACCAGAGCGGTGTCGGCTTCGGTGGTTCGCACCACCGCGCCCAAGTTGATGATCTCGGGTGCAAGTCGCAGGCAGACGCCTCCTCCTTTGCCGCGTACGGTCTCGAGATAGCCGTGCCGGCCGAGGGCGTGGACCACTTTCATCAGATGGTTCCTGGAGATGCCATAGACGTCGGCGATCTCGCTAATCGTAGTCAAGCCTTCACGGTGTACTCCAAGGTACAGCAGGACGCGCAGGCTGTAGTCGGAAAAGACGGTAAGACGCATAGGCGTAATGAGATATCAGAGATATTTTAAAGAGGCATTGGAGATATTGATTATGATCTTACCCCCATGCTATATCAAAGATGTACATGTAATATATCTTTAATTTGTGTGTTGCGGCGAACCGCGAAAGTGCGCCTTGGGCCCGCCCCGGCGTGCCGTGGCAACGACCGCGGGGTAATGACCAGGCAATTTCTTCGAGGAGATACGACCGCTATGCAGGCGCAGACGATCAAACTTGTCACAGACAATGAAGGTTTTCTCGTCGACCCCGATGATTGGAGTGATACTGTCGCCGAGGAGCTGGCCAGGAGGGAAAACATCAACCTCGGATCGGAGCACTGGGAAGTCCTCAATTTCATGCGCGATTATTTCCTGCAGCATCGCATCGCTGCGGATGCGCGTTTTGTGATCAAGTTTCTCAACGAAAGATACGGCAGCGGCTCGGGCCGCGACAGGCTTTACAAGCTGTTCCCGTACGGCTACATGCAGCAGGCATGCAAAGTGGCCGGTATGCGCCGGCCACGCGCGTGGAGCACCGGCTAGGGGCCGTATACCCATTTTTTTCTGTAGCGCTCCTGCCGGGCACTTCGCATGGCTGGTCGCCATTTCGCGGAAATGCCCCGGCAGGGGCTCCTGGGTCAAGTTGCGTCGATGTTGCGGGGGAATGTGCGCGGCCCCTTGGCCGCCACGAGGGAGGCGCGCGAGAGCACTTCCTGGTCCGGTTCTGTGCTTGCCTGGTCCGGTAGCATGCGGCGGAAAGGCGGGGAAAGGTGCCCGGCGGCAAGACCGCCCTGCCTCTGGTGATGTGCATCACGGGTGGAATTGCAGAGAGCGCCGGCCTGCCATACCCCCGGGGAGGGCAACCCGCCGGAAGCGGTTACGGGTATCCGCCGGTGTCGGTACGGATCCGCCCAACGCCAACGTACCTGCAGGCTGCTTGCGCGCAAAGTTGGGGGAAATCGCTGTACTGGAACGCCCCGGTTCTCGGATGCCGTACCAAGAAGCGTCCGGCCGACGGCTTTCATTGACTTATGTCAAGGCTGGCACCTACCGTTTGCCTTTAGATTTCGGTATGAGCAATCAGCTTTCATCTTGCCTCGAAGCACCGGGGGGCGTGGTTTCGTACGTCCTCCACGGCAACTGCTACCTCAATATCACCAACCGCTGCACGTTGCGGTGCAGTTTTTGTCCCAAATTCAACGGTACCTGGGATGTTCAGGGCTGTGCTATGCGCCTGCGCCGCGAACCGACGGCCGACGAGATACTCGATGCAGTAGGGGACCCACGGAGGTACAGCGAAATTGTCTTCTGCGGGCTCGGGGAGCCGACCTTGCGCCTTTACACTTCCCTGGAAATTGCATCGCGCCTGCGGGCGCGGGGCGCGCGTGTCCGCATCAATACCGATGGCCTTGCCAACTTGGTCTATGGCAGGGATGTCACTCCGGATCTGGAAGACAATGTCGACGCGTTGTCGATATCGCTCAATGCCCAGAATGAGATCCTGTACAACCGCTATTGCCGGCCGAAACTTGCCGACGCCTACCGCTCCTTGCTTGATTTCGCACGGCGCGCTCACGACTTCGTGCCGGACGTTACGCTCACGGCGATTGACGGCCTGCCGGGTGTTGACATCGATGCCTGCGCCAGCGTTGCAGCGGGCATCGGTGCAAAGTTCCGCCGCCGCGTTCTCGATGAGGTCGGCTAGTGCCGACCTAATGGCGCTGTCGGACTACATCACAACCTTCGGGCAGGCCATGGTGCGCCGCTATGGCGAGCGTGTGCACAAGATCGCGCTCGACGCGGGCTTTACCTGCCCCAATCGCGACGACAGCAA
>JAJYDT010000002.1 GCA_021777335.1 Pseudomonadota bacterium
CCTTGACCGGCGCACCGATACGCCCGTTTTCGATGGTGTAGGCCTCGCTTGCGGAAAACACGAACTTTCCGGACGTGATATCCACCTGACCGCCACCAAAATTCACGGCGTAAAGTCCGCGCTTGACGGATCGGATGATCTCTTCGGGATGCTGCGCACCGGCGAGCATGTAGGTGTTCGTCATGCGCGGCATCGGGATATGCGCGTACGACTCGCGGCGTCCGTTTCCTGTCGGCGCATGCCCCATGAGACGCGCGTTCAACGTATCATGCAGATAGCCTCTGAGAATCCCGTTCTCGATCAGTACTGTCCGCTGAGTCGGTGTGCCTTCGTCGTCGATATTCAGTGAACCCCGGCGCCCGGACAGCGTGCCGTCATCCACCACGGTACAGTGTTCGGACGCGACCCGCTCGCCCAGCCGGTTTGCAAAGGCTGACGTTCCTTTTCGGTTGAAGTCGCCTTCAAGCCCGTGGCCAATGGCCTCATGCAGCAAGATTCCTGGCCAGCCGGGACCGAGAACCACGGGCATCGCGCCAGCGGGCGCGGGCCTTGCCTCAAGGTTGACAAGCGCCTGCCTCACCGCCTCACGGGCGTAGCCAAAAGCCCGGTCCTGGTCGACGAAGAATTCGTAGCCCGTGCGCCCACCGCCGCCTGCGGTCCCCTGTTCGCGCCTCCCCTCCTGCTCGACGATCACGGTCACGTTCATGCGCACCAGTGGCCGTACGTCGGCGGCCGCAAGACCGTCACTGCGCAATACCATCACCATCTCATAGCTGCCTGCGAGACTGACCATGACCTGCTGGACCCGAGCATCCATGGCGCGGGCGGCACGCTCGACGCGTTCGAGCAGACTGACCTTGTCTTCATCAGCAAGTGTCACTAGAGGATCGATATCTCCGTAGAGCGCAAGCGAAGCACCCTTCCGCCAGACCACTGGCGCCGTTCCCTCACCTCCCTGCCGGGCAATCGCACGCGCCGACGAGGCTGCCTCGAGCAATGCCGGAACTACGAGATCGTCTGAGTAGGCAAATCCGGTCTTTTCACCGCTGATGGCGCGCGCACCGACGCCCTGTTCGATACTGCGGGTGGCATTCTTTACGTGGCCCTCCTCGAGCGCCCAGGACTCGTGTCGCCCGTACTGAAAGTAGAGATCGGCATAATCGACTCCGCCGTTCAGCATGCGGCTCATGGTCCGATCGAGTTCGTTCGATCCGATACCCGCCGGCTCAAGGAGCGACTGTCTTACCTGGTCAAGCGTTTCTGTCTGCATGAGTTTCTCCACGGTTCAAGGCAGGTAGCCGTTCGCGCGCCTGAGAAAGACGCGCTGCGTCAAGATCCGTCACTACGTATCCCGCCCCTTGTTTCAGGCGGCCGAGTACCTCGCCCCAGGGGCTTGTGATCAGCGTGTCACCGTAGGTGCGACGCCCATTGTCATGGACACCGCCCTGGGCCGGCGCCACGACGAAGGCGAGCGTGTCGATGCTGCGGGCCCGTACCAGCAGTTCCCAATGCGCGCGGCCCGTTTCCTCGGTGAAGGCCGATGGCACCACGATAAGTTCCGCACCCTGCTCGGCCAGGCGCTTGAACTGCGAGGGAAAGCGCAGATCGTAGCAAACGGCCAGCCCCACCGTGAACCGGGGCCCGGGGAATATCGTCACATCATTGCCCGCCTCGAAGCTCGCAGACTCTGCGTAGGCCCCGCTCTTCAGTGCCGCATCGAACAGATGGATCTTATCATATCGTGCCACACGCTCGCCCTGATCGTTGAATACAAGACAGGCGGAACGCAGCCTTTCGGCAGCCCTCAAAGGGATAGTGCCCCCGACGATCCATACGCCGTGGCACCGCGCCTGCGTACGCAGAAATTCCTGAACCGTGCCCGAACCATCGTCCTCAGCCGCCTGGCGGCGCGCGGATTCATCAGCCGGCATCAGCGCAAAGTTCTCCGGCAGGGCCACAAGTTCCGCCCCTTCGCCGACTGCTGCCGTGATCAGCCGTTCCGCCTCGGCCAGATTTCGGGAGAGGCTGCCCCCTGACACCATCTGCACTGCGCCGACCCGCAGACACCGTGAGTCATTTGTGGTCATTGTCAGGCTTCTCGTGAATCACCGGCTTATTCCATGGCCCCTTTACCAGATACTCGATCCGGGTCCCCGCGCTGATCTGCTTCCTGAAAACGTGCTGTACCAGCAACACTGCAGCACCGGCGACAGGGCTAGCAAGCAGACTTGCGCCCGCAAGCGTCAGCGTATCACTCAGACGCGGGTCGACCACAACGCGCAGATCAAACTGCTGGCTGGCGAGATCTGCGGCCCCCCGGATATTCAGGTTGGCGGATGGCCCCGTCACCGTGATCCCGCCAGTGCGCGCGTCTCCGTGATGGATTTTCAAGGTGCCGCGGATATGATCGAACACGTATCCGCTCTTGAACAGCGTGCTGAAATCGAGCGTCAGGTAGCGCACGATCGAGTGGATGTCGAACAGACCGAGCAGTTTCCCGGCGCCCTGATGCAATCTCTTGAAACGACCGTTGTCCGCCGCGAAAGTCAACTGTCCGCTGAGCCGTGCCAGCGCGAAACGCGACGGAGGTCCGTTCCATCCGAGGGTACCTGCGGCGTGCGCCACGCCACCGGCCACCTGCCCCGGGAACCCGAAGGCAGCCAGCGTCTGCCCGAGATTTTTGGTGGCGAGTGCTACCGAAAGCCGCGTATGCGCAACCTTGCCGCCATACCAGTCCCCGTTCACCTTGAGTGTGCCCTCGGGCCGCTGAAAATCCGCGCGGACAATACGCCACCCGCCTTCCTCAGGCACACCAAGGAAATCCACTGCCCCGAGCATGCGCGGTCCTACCTCAAGCGATGCGCTCTTCAGATGAAGCCTCGGAAGCGTGGCCGGATTGACCGGGAGCGACGGTGACACCGGACCAAGCAAAGGCGGCTGCGCATTCGGAATAACGAGCCGGTTCAACATGAGGCGGATAGTGTCAGGCGTCGTGGCCGCGTCGTACTGTATCGTGCCATCGGCATCGGGTCCCGACAACGATCCAGACCAGCCGGCAATGCCATGCTTCAACCGCGCGCTGATCGAACCGAAGTCGCGCCGCAGCAGAATCAGGTGTTTGCTCCTGACAATGAGCTGCGAAACGGCGGTTCCGGCCCCTTGTCTGGGTGCCAGATGGAGCCAATGATCCACATTCAGTCGCGGGGCAAAGACCCCCACCGTGATCCCCGGCACGCGCGGCATGGGCGCAAACTGCGCACCCAGCGTTACCCGCCCGCGGAGAACGGACCAATGCCCATTGACCTTTTGTACCAGAAATTCTGACGCCATAAGATCGCCAAAATGCGCTGCGACGATACTCGATCTCTTGCCCGAATGGACGGTTTGAATCTCGAGATGTGCTGGAACCCCTGCCCGTTTGCGCGCAGGTAACGGCAGGTGTATCGCCACACTCTTGAGGTCGGCGCTGAACTGGATGATCGGGAACAGGCCCGGAAGCATCCGGATGGCGCAATGCCACGGCGCAGGACCACGCGCGTGCCGTGCAAGGATAGGGGCGATCGCCGCGAGCGATTGGATCGAGGTCTCGCCGCGCAGGAACACGACCGGTATGTTGTGCGCGCGAGCAATCTTCGCGGTGACAGGACCCCCGAACAGCCGCGCAGCCAAATGGCCGCCAAGGAGTCCAGCCCGGTCAAAATCGATCTTTGCCGAGACACCGGACAACCGTGCAGGGACAGCGGGCAACGACAGCGACGCATTTTGCGTCTGATAGTTTCCGGCCAGCGTGAACGCCGCGGGGGTTGCGATCGGCACACCGATGCGCAACGTGAGCGCCCCATTCCCTTGACCATCGGCTTTTCCCGGTATGAACGCCGCCACACCGGCGGCCTTTCGCAGGACATCAAGGGTATTGCTGATGCTGCCGCGGACCGTCCCGCGTACGCGGACCACGGCCCCGGCAGGAACAGAAAAGTTCGTCACCCTGACTGCAAGCGGCAAGACGGAAAGGCGCCCGAGCTGGGCGTGCCCATCCACCGCCATATGGCCCCCATTGAATACGAGCCGTGCCTGTACGCCAGTCAGCGCGGGCCACTTTGGAAGAAATGCGAAGGTGCCCCCCACGACGCGCGCATGCGCACTAAACTGTCCGCCGCCGGCCGCGAACGGAAACTGCGCGAGATTCCCTTGCAGGCGCACCGTGCCGCGCGTCACCATGCCGGAGCGAATCGAGCGTTGCAACCACAGCCTGAGCCGCTTCTTCGGAATGGCGGAATAAAGATTCCGGATCAGCGCGAGGTTGACGTCGGCGGCTGTGCCGTGCATGTCTATCAGCGCCGACCCGGCGGCCGGAAGCTCAAGTGTAAAACCGGTGCTGAGCGTCCCGTCGGCAGTCTGAAGCGACAGCCTGCCTGAGTGGATACGCCACCCGGCGGCCGTCCGCTGCCAAGAGAGGTCGCCCTCAGCAACGCGCACGCTGAGTGGTTTTCTGAAATAGCGAGGCCAGGATATCAGTCCCTTCATCGAACCGATCACGAAGGCGCCACCATTCCTGTAGATATTGATCGCACCGTTAAGACCGTCGAAACCGGGATAGGGCCCATAAGCAGCCGCGGCCAGGTTCCTCGCGTCCGCCTGCAGCCAGTAGCCACGGGGCGATGTCAGCGGTCCCAGCACACGTACCTTAACAGCATGCAAAGAGCCGTCGGGGTCAATCTGCCGCAGAGCCGTGAATACGGGCCCCTGCAACTTGAGATGCGCAAGCAGCCATGATATCTGGTCGAGATTAAGCTGGCTGATCTCGAGCTGTGAGCCCGTGCGCCCTACACGCGCAAGCAGCGTGCCGAACTGCCAGGGCGGGCTCTTGTCCCCCATCAGCCCGTTCCGTACCTGCAGTACCCAGGACGACGAAGAACCATGCCAGTCAAAATCGCCGCTGAGCCGGTTCATGCGCAGCGTGCCCATCCATCGGTCAGGGGGCAACGTCAAGTGACGGGCATCGAGACTGCCCTTGACGAGGACCGGAACCCCGCCGCGCCAGCGGCCCCAAAGACGTGCACTGATCACACCGTCAAAACCCTGCGGAAGATAGTGCCGCACCGCCCAGGGCAGGTGTGCGACGTTGAGATTTTTGACGTGCGCGTGCGCCGTGCCAGATACCTTGAGGAGGCTGCGGGGTGAACCGGCAACGTCGAGCGAGAACGCGCAGCGGGCACAGATATCGGCCGGGAAATCCGCGTTCATGGCCACAACATGGTGGTGGAAACGGTTCCTCGCCACAAGATTCAGATGGTGTATCTTAATCCGTTCACCATGGGCCCGGTCGACCCAGGTAAGCGTCCCGTCACGTATGGAGAGATCGTGCTGGTCAAGGAGCCAGACCTTGAGCGCACTACCGGCACCGGTCGCATGCACCGGGATCGGGAACCCCCCCGCCTCGATCACGCCCGAACGTCGCAACTGCATCGTGAGTACCGGCCGCACGACATCGAGACTGTAGGGCGCAATGTCGCCAAAAAGCAGGGGCGACCAGGCGAGACTCACCTTGAGCCGCGGCACAGTCAGCAGCGGACGCCCATCCGTCCCGAAAACTTGCCCCCCACTTAAGATCAGACCCGGATGAATCCCGTTCCAGTAAGCGGTCACTGCCCTTATCTGCACACGGCGACCCGTTTTGCGACTAAGCACCTGTTCGATGAGGCTGCGTCGCGCGGCGATCGCGGACAGACCCAGCCGGGCCGACACCACGACCGTGATGACCACGGGAATCGCCACGAGGGCCGCAAGCGCCAGGTAGAACCACCGTCGCCGGCGGGGCGCATCAGCAGGCTTTGGCACCGGCGCCGATCGTCGAAATGGCATTCTCATGGGCATGTGCGTTGCTGGCGGGATTTGTCCGTGGAACGAGGCACCGTGCCTCCCTGCGGGTGTTACATCAATATAACGTCAAATTCATCCTGATGATACGCCGCCTCCACCTGCAGCTGTACCGATTTACCGATAAATTCCTGGAGTTTCAACAGACTTGCCGCCTCTTCATCGATGAGGCGGTCGACGACCGCCTTCGATGCGAGCACCAGATATTTGTCGGTTCCAAACTGTCGCGCCTCGCGCAGTATCTCCCGGAAGATGTCGTAACAGACAGTCTCGGTGCTCTTGATGGTCCCACGCCCCTTGCACAGCGGGCACGGCTCGCAAAGGACATGCTCCAGGCTTTCGCGGGTACGTTTCCGCGTGATCTCAACGAGGCCAAGAGGCGACATATCCGTCACGTAGACCTTCGAACGGTCCCGCACGAGCGCCTTCTCGAGCGCCCGCAGGACCTGCCTTCGGTGATCCGGGTCGACCATGTCGATAAAATCGACAATGATCATGCCACCGAGGTTCCGCAGACGCAGCTGCCGGGCGATGGCCTGGGCCGCTTCGAGATTGGTCTTGAAAAGTGTCTCTTCAAGATTCTTGCGGCCCACATAGGTACCCGTATTGACATCGATAGTGGTCATGGCCTCGGTCTGGTCAATGATGACATAACCACCTGATTTCAAGGGTACCCGTCGGTCCAGCGCCTTGCGGATCTCATCCTCGACCGAGTACAAGTCGAATATCGGCCGCTCACCGGGATAGTATTCGATCCGGCTTTCACTCTCGGGCACGAATTCCCGGGCGAATTCCTTTGCACGCGCAAAGCTTTCACGTGAATCGATGCGCACTCTCTCCACCTGGTCCCTTATCAGATCACGCATCGTCCGTACCGCGAGCGACAGATCCTCATGCACAGTCGACTTCGGCGTCGCCGTTTTGATCCGCTCCTTCACGACACTCCACAGCCTGCGCAGGTAGATGATATCCTTGCGCAACTCCTCCTCGCTCACCTTTTCCGCGACGGTACGCAGGATGTACCCGCCTTCGTCGTCATCACCGATCAGCAACTTGAGCGCGCCCTTGAGGCGTTCACGTTCCACATCGTCCCCAATTTTCTGGGATACACCGATATGGCGGTTGAGCGGCATGTACACGAGATATCGTGCCGGTAACGTGATATGGGTTGTGAGGCGCGCACCTTTCGAGCCGAGCGGATCCTTGATCACCTGAACAACGACCACCTGACCCTCATGCAACGGTCCGGGGCGATATCCATCTTCCGAGAGGTATCTGACATCCGCGACCTGAAGAAACGCGGACTTGTCGAGTCCGATATCGATGAACGCTGCCTGCATGCCGGGCAGGATCCGGTCAACGCGTCCGCAATATATGTTCCCGACGATCCCGCGCGTGAGCGCGCGCTCGATGTGAACCTCCTGAAGCACGCCGTTTTCGACTACCGCCACGCGCGTCTCCTGGGGCGTGACATTGATCAGTATCTCTTCGCTCATGCACGAACAGGCGTGACCGCCCCAAGGAGACGCGCCACTTCCCTGAGCGGCAACCCTACCACTGCCGAATAACTGCCTTCGATTCTCGCAATGAAGCGCGCCGCCCGGCCCTGGATCGCGTATCCGCCCGCCTTGTCACCCGCCTCCTTCGCACGCAGGTATCCCTCGATTTCATCTTCACCCAGGGGGTCGAACGTGACGCGTGTTGCCACCAGGACCGGAGCGGGTGCGCCCGCAGGCGGGTCTTCCCCGAAAGCGGCCAGGGCGACGGCAGTCAGCACCTCGTGGGTATTCCCGGAAAGGCGTCGCAGCATCCTGCGCGCATCAGCCTCGTCCTGCGGTTTGCCGAAGATCTCTCCCTGCAGTGACACGACCGTATCGGCACCAAGCACGGGTCGCGGCGGCAGGCCACGGCCTCGCGCAAGGGCAACCGCGCCGCACGCCTTTTCCTGAGCCATCCGCAACGCGTAGTCCCCGGCGGATTCGCCGGTCCGCCGGCGCTCATTGACACCATGGGGCACGACGTCGAATACCACATCAATCTGCCGCAGAAGCTCCTGGCGTCGCGGAGACTGCGATGCAAGGTAGATCTTCACGCGGGTACGCCCCGATGATAGCGATGGTGGTTAAGCATGCTCCATGACCGGTAGATCTGCTCCGCGACGATGACACGGACCAGACCGTGAGGAAACGTCAGTGCCGACAATGACCAGACGTCGGTGGCATACGCGAGAAACGCTGGCGACAGGCCTTCGGGACCGCCGATGACAAACGCCACATCCTCGCCGGCGCGCATCCATTCTTCCAGGGAACGCGCAATGTCCGCCGAGCCGCATGAACGGCCATCCCGCTCAAGCGCGATCACGGGGCGCGACACGGGGAGCAGGCGCCGCACCGCCGCTCCCTCGGCATCGGCGACAGCCCTGAGATCGGCACCCCTGCCACGCCTTACTGCGGGTACCTCAATCAGGTTCAGCCGGCAGCTCGCCGGCAGGCGTCTGGCGTACTCCTGGTACCCGCGCGCCACCCAATCGGGCATCTTCGAGCCAACGGCCACGATGTGCACCTTCATAGATTCAGGTACGGGTCCGCCGTCGCGGTTTTTGGACAGCCTTTTCTGTCACTGGCAGTTCCTGCGCCACCTCTTTCGACCAGAGCTTCTCAAGAGTATAGAAATCGCGTGTCTGGGGATGCATGACATGCACGATGACGTCTCCGAAATCGATCAGGACCCACTCCCCCTGAGCCTTGCCTTCGATACCGATCGGCCGCAGTCCGTGCTCGCGCAAGCGATCGACCACTCGGTCCGCAAGCGCGCTGACGTGCCGGCTCGACGTGCCACTGACAATCACCATATAGTCGGTAATATCCGTCATCTTCCGTACATCGAGCGACTGGATATCCTGGCCCTTGGCCTCATCCAATACCGCAGAAATCGTTTTCAGCAGGTCCCGTGGCTGCATACAGTCCTATACATAGAGTTGATGTTCATGGATATAGCTTTCAACCTCCGGCGGGACCAGATGGGCAATGGAGCGACCCTCCGACACCGCCTGGCGCACCTCCGAGGCCGACATCGGCTGAGGGTGGACTCTCTGCTCGAACAAAATGCCCGAGCGCTGCATCAAAAGTGTCTCCGGGGACGAATGTCGTCGCGCGTGCCGCCAGAGCTCGGGGTCCGGTGCACCGTCCACGCCAGGACGCGACATGACCACGACATGGCCAAGCTCGAAGAGGCGCGGCCATTGATACCATCGGGTCATACTGAGGAAAGAATCCTGGCCGATGATCAGACAAAAGGTTCTACCCGGCTGCTCGCGCCGCAGGGCGGCCAAGGTGCACACGCTGTAGCAAGGGTCAGACGAGGCGATTTCGCGGTCATCGACGATGAATAGAGGATCGTGCGCAACCGCAAGACGTGTCATGTCCAGCCGTTCAGTGGCAGAGGCAAGCGCGTTCAGCCGATGGTAGGGCATGCCGCAAGGCACAATGATCACGCGTTCGAGCGCAAGCGCGACTGCGGTCTCGCGCACCGTCCGCAGATGCCCGTAATGGATAGGATCGAACGTGCCTCCGAAGACCCCGACCATTGGCCTCAACGACATCCGTCACTCGCGGATATGCCCGTCACCCAGGACGATATACTTCTGCGACGTCAGCCCCTCAAGACCCACCGGGCCACGTGCATGCAGCTTGTCGGTACTGATGCCGATCTCGGCACCGAGCCCATATTCAAAACCGTCGGCGAACCGGGTGGAGGCGTTGACCATCACGGAACTCGAGTCTACCTCGCGCAGGAAACGCCGCGCACTGGAGAGATCTTCGGTCACGATGGCGTCCGTGTGATGCGAACCGTAGTGTTCGATATGGGCAATGGCCTCTTCAAGGCCGCTGACGACCCGGATCGCAAGCACGGGTGCAAGGTACTCGGTCTCCCAGTCCTCCTCGTCCGCGGCTCCGGCCTCAGGAACCAGATTTCTGGTTCTGGCACAACCACGAAGCTCGACCCCCTTGTTCCGGTACATCGTGGCGAGCGCGGGCAACACGCGCGGCGCGATTCCTTCGGCCACGAGCAGCGTCTCCATGGTGTTGCAGGTGCCGTAGCGCTGGGTCTTGGCATTGAACGCCACCCGGACTGCCTTGTCGATATCCGCGTGGTCGTCAATGTAGACGTGGCAATTCCCGTGGAGATGCTTGATCACGGGCACCGTGGCCTTGTTGGCGACGAGCTCCACAAGCCCTTTGCCGCCACGAGGGATCACCAGATCAACCAGACCCCGCAGACGCAACAGGACCTCAACCACGCGCCGGTCAATAACGTCCACCATCTGGATTGCGGCCTCGGGCAGCCCTGCTTCCGCGAGCGCCGCGCGCCACAAGGCCCCGATAGCGCGATTGGAATGAATCGATTCGGAGCCACCCCGGAGCACCACCACATTGCCCGACTTGAGACAAAGGCTGGCGGCGTCAGCAGTCACGTTCGGCCGGGCCTCATAAATGATGGCAATGACCCCAAGTGGCACACGCATGCGCCCCACCTGTATCCCGGACGGGCGTGTACGCAACTCGTCGATGGCACCGACGGGGTCGGCCAGCGCCACGATCTGCTCGATCCCCAGTGCCATTGACTCGATGCGCGCAGGGTTCAGTTCAAGCCGGTCCAGCATGGCCGCATCGAGACCCAGCGCACGGGCTGCGGCAAAATCTTTGGCATTGGCGGAAAGCAGACTGTCGCGGTGGCGCCGGATGGATTCAGCCATGATTGTAAGCGCGCGATCTTTCGTGGCGGTAGGGGCTGTCGCCATCGTTCGGGCAACCGCGCGGGCGGCCCGGCACAGAGCCTCAACATAGGAGGCGATTCCGGCCTCGGACTGATCTATGGAAGCCTTTTGTGGCACGACCGCATCCTCAGGAACAAAACCGCAACGCCAGCCGCTCGAGTTCTGGCCACACCGCGCCTTCGGCCCTGCCTTTGGCAATCCGGTCGACCCGCGCCGCCTGCTGTAACAGCGTCATCAGCGCGCCGGCCGAGAGGCGCTTGAGCGCCAGAGATACAACAGGACGGCGCCGACTCCACACCTTCTTTTCCGCGAGGATCCGGTCCAGAGCGACACCTTTTTCCCGTTCGGTGGCCATCTGCAGCAGCCCACGAATCTCGCGCACAACGGCCCAGAGAATCAGTATGGGCTCGGTTCCCTCGTCGCGCAAGCGGGCAAGAATCCTGAGTGCCGGGGCCAGCGTCCCGGCCGCACAGGCATCCACCCAGGCATACACGCTGAAACGGCTACCATCCGTGAGCAGATCGTCCAGGTCTTCCTCAGTGACTCCGCCGTCCCCGCGCAGCACCACGAGCTTGTCGATTTCCTGGGCAAGCGCCAGGAAATTACCCTCCAGGCAATAGGCGAGGCGCTCCACTGCCATCGCGTCTGGCTTGAGACCCCTGGCCTCCATGCGGGCACGTATCCAGGCGTGTAGTGCCCGGCCCTCAGGCCGATCGACCCCCACGACGAGCCCGTGATGCTCGAATGCCCTGGCCCACGCGCTCTCAAAAACCGAGCGTTCAAGTCCGATCGCGATCACGAGAAGCAGGGCATGAGGGGCAGGCGCCTCGCAAAGCTGCTCGAGGATCTCACCACCCACGGCACCTACCCGGCCTCCGTGAAAACGCAGCTCATGGAGTGTCCTCGGGCTAAACAGCGAAGGGGCATGCATCTCGGCATAAAAGGCTTTCCAGTCGAAGTGCTGGTCAACCGTCGTACGGCGGGACTCCCCGGAACCGGCAAGGACCGCCGCCCGCGCCACGGCAGCCGCTTCCTCGCACAGCAAGGGATCATCACCCCGGATCAGCATGAGCGGTTCGGCCTTCCTCGCAAGATGCGTCGCCAGGCCCGGTGCGGTAATTTTCATGGCACCTTGCCAGTGCCAGGGTGAAACACCGAGAGCTGGAACAGGATCTTCCGTATTGCCTCTTCACGCATCCGACGCTTCAGGTAGCGCTGCTGGCGCGCCTCACCAAGGACATTAACAGGGCTGAACGTGTATTCGCGCTGCAACCTGACTGTTCGCATCGGAATCACCACCTTGCCTGCGGCGTCCTGCAGCTGGAAGCTGAGCGCATAGTCCAGCAGGTAGGCGGAGACCCGTCCACTGGGGTCGACGACGAGCACCTGCGGCACGAAGTACTCGTTTTCGACCGTCAGCAGCGGCATGCCGATTCCGGGGCCCACGTGCCCGCCGGCGGCGTCCAATGCGCTTCGCATTGCCTTCAGGAGCGGCGGATCCCGCAAGGGTGAACCGGCAACCATGACGTGCAGCGTCGACAGCGACGACGGCAGCCGATTGAGGGACGTCGGGAAATGGAAACCACATCCGGCAATCGCAAGCGCGATGCACATGCTCAGGACGATAGCGGCGACACGCCTCACTGCTGCACGACTATGTTGATGAGTTTTGAAGGCACGAAGATGAACCGCTTGACGGTCTTTCCCTGCAGATATCGCATGACCTGGGCATCGTTCAATGCGAGGCTGTGGATCTCATCCTGGTCCGCGTGTGCAGGGACCCGAAGACGGGCACGCAGCTTGCCGTTCACCTGCACGACGATTTCGACAAATTCCTGCAAGAGCGCTTCTTCATCAACCACCGGCCACATTTCGTCCACAATCGCCCGTTCGTGACCGAGCGCCTTCCAGAGCACGTGGGTGATGTGCGGCGCGATCGGCGACAGCAGCAGCAGCGCGGTCTCGAGCGCCTTGCGCCTGGCATCGCGCGCCTCCGATGTGCGCTCATCGACGCGTCCGACGGCATTGACGAGCTCCATGACTGCCGCAACCGCCGTGTTGAACACCTGTCGGCGACCAATATCGTCCGTCACCTTGCTGATTGCTACCTGCGTCTGCCGGCGCAGTTCGCGCACCGACTCACTCTCGGAGACCCCGTTAACTGCGGCTTCCGGCGTCGGCGCGATACCGGGGTGCACTTCCTCGGCCACGAGGCGCCACAGGCGCTTGAGAAAACGATGGACCCCGGCCACGCCTTCGTCCGACCACTCGAGGGATTGTTCCGGTGGAGCGGCGAAGATGATGAAGAGACGCGCCGTGTCGGCGCCGTAGGTCGTTACCAGTTCCTCTGGCGACACGACATTCCCGCGCGATTTCGACATCGCGACACCGCCTTTCTGCACCATACCCTGGACCAGCAGGTTGCTGAACGGCTCGGTCGCCGCAATCAGGCCTTCATCTCGCAGCAGCTTGTTGAAGAATCGCGCATAGAGAAGATGGAGGATTGCATGCTCTACCCCACCCACATACTGGTCCACAGGCAACCAGTAGGCCGCGCGGTCATCGAGCATCGCCTCATGATTGTTCCACGAGGTATAGCGCGCGTAATACCAGGATGACTCGACGAAGGTATCAAAGGTGTCAGTCTCGCGCTCGGCAGCACCTCCGCATGAAGGACACGGGACGCGGTAGAACTCCGGCATTTCCTTGAGGGGCGAACGTACGCCGTGCACGCCGACTTCCTCTGGAAGTACCACCGGCAGATCTCGGTCAGGGACGGGCACTGACCCGCAGCGCACGCAGTTGATGATCGGAACCGGCGTGCCCCAGTAGCGCTGCCGGGACACACTCCAGTCATGCAGACGGTAACGCGTGCTCGACGCGCCCCGCCCGACCTCGACCAGCCGCTGGATGATTAGGGCGGCCGCGGCCGATGAGTCCAGTCCGCTGAATTCGCCTGAGTTGGTCAGGCGGCCCTGACCGGTGAAGGCACCAGCATTCAGGTCCACTACAGTATCGTCGACGGGCGCAATGACCTGCACCACAGGCAGGCCGTAGACACGCGCGAAGCCCCAGTCACGTTCGTCGTGCGCAGGCACCGACATGACCGCCCCTTCGCCGTAACCCATCAACACGAAGTTTGCGGCCCATACCGGGAGCACATCGCCGGTCAGCGGATGGGTTGCGCGCACCCCGGTGTCGACCCCGAGCTTCTCGGCCGCACCCACCGGTTCAGCCGGTGCGGCACGCACCTTTTCGAGGAATGCGGCCACCTCCGGGCGACTGCGCGCCGCCTCAAGCGCCAGCGGATGCTCGGCGGCGATCGCCAGGTAGGTGACACCCATCAGCGTGTCGGGCCGGGTGGTGAACACCTTGAGCGGGGCTCGACCCGCGATTTCGAAGGTGATATCCGCACCTTCGGAACGGCCGATCCAGTTGCGCTGCATTGTGCGCACCCGTTCCGGCCAGCCGGGAAGGCGCTCCAGTTCGGCGATCAGCTCATCGGCATAGGCTGTAATGCGCAGAAACCATTGCGCGATCTCCTTGCGCTCGATGGCCGCGCCACAGCGCCAGCACCGGCCATCGACCACCTGTTCGTTCGCAAGTACCGTCTGATCCGTCGGGCACCAGTTCACGGGTGCGGTCCTTTTATAGGCAAGCCCCTTCTTGACGAGACGCGTGAACAACCACTGCTCCCACCGGTAATAGTCAGGCCGTGAGGTCGTGATCTCGCGATCCCAATCGTAGCCGAGACCCAGTCCCTTGAGCTGGTCGCGCATGGCATCGATGTTCTGGTAGGTCCAGCGTCCCGGGGCAATGCCGTGCTTGATGGCGGCATTCTCGGCGGGCAGGCCGAATGCGTCCCATCCCATGGGGTGCAGCACGTTGCGACCAAGCATTCGCTGGAAACGCGCGATTACATCCCCGATCGTATAGACCCGGACATGACCCATGTGGAGCCGCCCGGATGGATAGGGAAACATGGTCAGACAGTAGAACTTCGCGCGCGCGGGGTCTTCAACCGCCCTGAACGTCCGGGCGCGATCCCAGTATGCCTGGGCCTCGCGCTCCACCTCTTCAAACTGATAGCGGTCGTCCATCTGCTGAGTGGTTGACGGAAAAACAGAGGGAGAAGCCTGACACACTACAGCGGCGGCTGGCAACCGCCAGGGCAAATCAGGTCAAATCAGTGCGTGCCCTGGCACCGATCGCGGTCCGCTTCCGGATCCGGCCCTTTGACAGCATGGCGGGTCACATAGGAGGCGACAAAAAACTTCAGGGGCGGTGACCCGTCAAGGTTTATGCCGATCCGCCGGCCTTCTTCGAGCGTGCGCGGCGCGTCCCACCCCTGGTCTGCGGCCATCTTCATAAGATACATTGCGGCCGCACGCGTCCCCACGCCGCAGTGGAGCAGAAATGGGCCGGGGCGCACCTCCGCTTCCCGCCGGAACTGGTCCACCTCGTCGTCCGAGAGCGCCTGGAGACGAATGGGGATATTGACGTAGTCAAGCCCTTGGCGAGTCACTGCGGGACCATTCGGCACGCGCGTCTCGGAGGGGTGGCGAAAATCGAACACCGTACGCACACCCTCAGCCTTCATATGCGCAAGATCCGGCTCCGTCGGCTGCGGACCGATGTAAAAATCATTACTCAGTTTGGAGATCTGCATAACACCTCTATGGGCCTAGCCCTGGGGACTCTGGTTCATCCTGTCACAATAGTCCTGCAGCATGTCGGGAAGATAGGGCGGACATACCCCGCACCCTTCGTTGCCTGGCAGCGCGTAATCAATAAATTTCGGATAGGCAAGCTTCAGCTCGCGCATGATCCCGGTGAATTCCTCGAGACTTTTCTGTCCACCCAATCGCGGATTCCGGGCACGTTCCTGGCCGATGGTTGATACGTGCCGACCCTGGTAATCATGCGCAGGGTAGACCAGATGATCCTCTGGCAGGGTGAACAGCTTTTCGTGGATACTCCGGTAGAGGGTAGCCGCATCACCCCCCTGGAAATCCGTGCGCCCGCACCCGTCGATCAGCAGCGCATCACCGGTGAACACGCGGTCATCGACAAGATAAGAGAAATGCGACGCAGTGTGTCCGGGCGTGTACAACGGCATCAGTCGAATTTCACCTACCTCAAGCGGGCAGTTCTCCTCGATGCCAACATCGGTGCAGGATAGCCCGTCCATGGCGGCATTCGCGATCCTGCTGCCCGCCTCTTTCTTGAGCCGCTGCGCCGCCGTGATATGGTCCGCATGGATATGTGTGTCGACGGTGTAGGCAAGTCGCAGGCCGAGCGAACGCACCACGGCAAGATCACGCTCCCATACTGACACCACGGGATCAATCAGCAGCGCCTGTTTTGTCTCCTCGCAACCGACGAGGTAGGTGTAAGCGCTTGATACCGGCTCAAACAGTTGTCGGAAAATCATTACCAATGCCTCGACGCCTTTGCCCTAGTACTCTAGATGGAGGCGGCGTCGTTATCCTTCAAGCAGACGCGACATCATGCCCAGCCTCAGGGGGACGCTTCCGGATCGCAGGATCCGATACCGGCCACCGTGAGCGGAATATCGGCCATTCCCTGATGTCCGGCTTTGCCCCGGAAGCCCGGATTTTCCGCGTGAGCCCTGAAAGTGGGTAAAATCAACGAATGGTGCCCGTGGAGTCCATGAGAATAGAGCTTTGCAATGGATGCGGTTTAGTTCCTGACGGAAAATCCGGGTTTTATGGGGTATTTCGCGGAGGGATCCCCCGGCGATGGCGCGCCCGGACGCCGAGGAGCAACCGGAAGCCGAAGGGCCTTGCCCCTGCGGACTCGTACGTACAGGCGTATGGCGCATCACGCGGCCCGATTCCCTCGGACCACGGATTGGTCAAGGCTTACGTAACCGCCCAGATGCTTCCGGATCAGGGATGTTTCACCCCGCGGTCTTCGATCGCCTCACTGGCCAGCGCGTCCGTGCCAGCAGCACTGTCAATATCGACAGCGCGACTGTAGGGCCACTGCCGAAACGAACATACGGGGTCTTGCCCGAATAAGGTTGTACCGATGCCGAGAGGACTGCGGGCTTGAAGGACGGCAGACGTTTGAGCACCCGTCCATTCTTGTCGATCACTGCCGTTACCCCATCGTTGGTATCCGAAAGCATGAAGCGACCGTTCTCGATCGCCCGCATGCGCGCGATCTGGAGATGCTGGTAGCGCGCAACGGAGTGCCCATACCAGCCATCGTCGCTTACGTTCACAAGCACGGTTGCGGCGGGCAGCAGACGCCTGACATCCCTGCCAAAGACATCCTCATAGCAGATCGAAACGCCAAGTTCCTGACCATCCGCCGGCAGTGGCGCCTCGGTGCCGTGCCAGGCATTCAGACCAGACATCGGGATATGCAGATAATCCAGCAGTGGGGAAAGAACATGCGGCCAGGGCAGATACTCGCCAAATGGCACCAGATGCCGTTTGCGGTACAGGCGCAACCGATGGCCGGTTCTGATTGAGGCCACCGCGTTGTACGCACGCGCACCGCGATCCTCGATGAGGCCGACCAGGAGATCCATGTGGTGCCGCGCCGCGAAGCGACGCAGCTTCGGAATGACCTTTGGTTCAAGTACGCTGAGATACTCCGGTATCGCGGTCTCGGGCCATATCGCCACGCGCGTGCCGGGCACGGCGCGCGCTGTGAGACGGAGATAGCGATCAACGATGTGCCCAAGCTCTCCGGGTCCCCACTTCAGGCTGTCGGAGACGTCGCCCTGGACAAGCGCGACCCGAATCGGCGTGCCAGTCGGACGTACCCACGAGATACGTGATCCAGCAAACGCTCCGATAAAAATCACCACCGTCACCGCCACCGCGAATGCGGCCGTCCGGCGACGCATCTCCAGCACCGCCCCGGCAAGTAACGAGCCGATCAGTGCGACCGCGAAGCTCACAGCGTAGACCCCGCCGTAGACGCCGAAACTGCCGAGTATGTGCCCGGTCTGACTGTATCCGAAACTGAGCCAGGGAAATCCCGTGAACAGCCGGCCGCGCAGCCACTCGCCGATGACCCATAGTGCCGGGATTCCCAGTGTGGCACGCATTCCGCGTGGCGGCAGCAGCCTGGCTGAGAGATAGCCGATGACTGCCGGAAAGAGCGCGAGAAACATCACAAACAGCACCACCAGCACAATGGCGAGCATGCGATCCATGTCGCCAAAACGGTGCAGGCTGATATAGACCCAAGACACACCGATCCCGAACATGCCGAGTCCGAATAGGAATCCGCAGAGCGCGCGGGCACGGGCGGTGTGTGCGATCCTCCATGAGCCGAACAGGCCGGCGGCACAGAGGATCATGAGCGGAGCCGCCGTAAACGGGGAAAACGCAAAAGGCGCAAGCACGCCTGCCGTGGTTGCAAGCAGCAGATCGGTCCTTGGTAACCGCACCAAGCGTTACTCGGGCGCGCCGGCCCGCACGACGGGAACGATCTTTATCAAATGGACGCGCCGGCTATCGGCACGCAGCACTTCAAACCGCAGGCTGCCGATCTCCACCTTGTCGCCCCGTTTTGGCAGATGCCCAAGGGTGGTCACGACAAGGCCACCGATCGTATCCACCTCCTCGTCACTGAACGTGGTGTTGAAATACGCGTTGAAATCATCAATCGGTGTAAGCGCCTTCGCTACGAACTCATGCTCGCCGCGCTGCATGATCATGACGTTGTCCGTGTCGAAGTCAAACTCATCCTCGATCTCCCCCACGATCTGCTCAAGGACATCTTCGATGGTCACAAGCCCTGCCACACCGCCATACTCGTCGACGACGATCGCCATATGGTTCCTGCTCGCGCGGAACTCCTTGAGCAGCACGTTGAGCCGCTTGCTCTCGGGGACAAACACGGCAGGCCGCAGCATGTCGTAGATGTTGAAACGATCGCGTTGTTCCGCATCGAAGTAACGCAACAGGTCCTTTGCCAGCAGAATCCCGATGATCTTGTCCTTGTCGCCGTCAATCATCGGAAAACGCGAGTGGCCGGTCCGGATCACGAGCGGAAGGTATGTGTCCACCGACTCGTTCTTGTCGGTAACCTCCATCTGCGCCCGCGGTACCATGATGTCCCTGACCTGCATCTCGGACACCTGGAACACCCCTTCAATCATGTCGAGCGCGTCGCGGTCTATCAGACCCCGCTTCTGGGCACCGCGCAGTATCTCGGCAAGTTCCCTGCGGTCGTGCGGCTCGCCAAGCAGAGCCTGGCCCAGCCGATCGAGAATGGATCGGGCCCAGAGGTGGCCATTTCGTTCATCCTGTACCATCAGTTTTTATTCGTAAGGGTTGCCGAAACCAATCCTGCGCAGTGCACACGTCTCAAGCGCTTCCATAACAGCCGCCTGGTCCGGCGTTTCATGATCATGTCCGCAGAGGTGCATTATAGCGTGTACGACCATATGCGCCCAATGAGCACTCTCGGTCTTCCCTTGATCTCTGGCCTCACATTGCACCACGGGAGCGCAGATGACGATGTCCCCGAGCAGCCGTGATGGATCCCTTTGATTGTCGTACGAGAACGACAGCACATTGGTCGCACCCTGCTTGCGCCGAAAGCGCTCATTGAGCGCTCCGCTCTCAGCGGCTCCCACGACACGCACAGTAAGCTCGCAATACTTCACGCCGTCGAGCACTGCAACAGCCGCCAGCACCCATCTTCTGAATGATGACCGTCTGGGGGCCAGTGACGCATCGACCGCATATTGGACCGCGATGTGGCAGTCCATCAGATGCCGTCTTGCCCTCTCAAGGGCCGCTCGTAGGCGGCGACGATGCGCTGGACCAACGGGTGTCGCACGATATCCGCCTCGTCGAAGTACATGAAGGCGATCGCGTCGATTCCGGAAAGCACCTCGGACGCGTGCCGCAGTCCCGAAACCTGTCCCTTCGGCAGGTCAGTCTGGGTCACGTCTCCCGTGACCACGATGGTCGACCGGTAGCCGATGCGCGTGAGAAACATCTTCATCTGCGCCACGGTCGTATTCTGGGCCTCATCGAGAATGATGAAGGATCCGGTCAGCGTCCGTCCACGCATGTAGGCGAGCGGCGCCAGCTCGATCACGCCCTTGTCGATCAGCCGGGCGACACGGTCCGCCCCCAGCATCTCGTTCAACGCGTCATACAGCGGCCGCAGATAGGGGTCGACCTTCTGGCCGAGGTCACCAGGCAGAAACCCGAGGCTTTCTCCCGCCTCGACTGCCGGACGCACCAGAACGATGCGTCCGACCTGGTCGCGCTCGAGCGCATCCACCGCGCATGCCACCGCAAGCCAGGTCTTGCCGGTACCGGCGGGGCCGATGCCGAACGTGACGTCGTGGGACTGTATGTCCCGCACGTACCGCGTCTGCGCCTGCGTCTTGGGTCGAAAATCGCACTTTGGCAGGCGCAGATCCAGCGGGGTCTCCGCGCCCGGGGACCGCCCCGGCTCATTGAACCGGCGCAACACAAGGTCAACGCTCTCAGCCGTAAGTGATGCTCCGTCTTTCGTGGTCCGGTAAAGTTCCTTCAGGATTTCGCGCGCACGTTCCACAACCCGCGACTGTCCGCTGATGCTGAACACATTGCCGCGGCTCGCAATGCTCACACCGAGGCCCCGCTCAACCTGGCGCAGATGCTGATCGAGGCGCCCGCAGAGACTCGCAAGACGGCTGTTGTCAGCAGGATCGAGGCGGAGGCGGACCCGTTTTGCAGCAGCGCTCAATCCCGCCCCGCGTCCTTTTCGCAGCGCGTGTCCGCGGTGCCCGCGGCACCGGACACGAAGGTGCCACGCAGCGAGTTGGCCAGAACGTCTGTCACCATGACATCGACGAACTGGCCAACAAGAGACAGGTCAGAGGAGGCAAAATTGACCATGCGATTATTCTCCGTCCGCCCGCACAGGTTTCCGTCATGGCGACGCGCCGGCCCCTCGACGAGGATACGCTGGCGTGTTCCCACCATGGCACGGCTGATCGCGGCGCCTTGCGCGGCAATGACCGCCTGCAAACGCTCGAGCCGTTCAAGCTTGACCTCGCGCGGCGTGTCGTCCACGAATTCAGCCGCCGGTGTTCCGGCACGCGCACTGTAGAGGAAGCTGAACGAGTAGTCGAAACCCACGTCTTTGACAAACGCCAGGGTGTCGGAGAAATCGCGGTCAGATTCTCCGGGAAAACTGACGATGAAATCCGACGATACGGAAATCTGCGGGCAGGCAGCGCGCAGCCTGGCAATAATCATGCGGTATCCGTCCACCGTGTAACCTCGTTTCATGGCCGCCAGCACGCGATCCGAGCCACTCTGTACCGGGAGATGCGCATGAGCCGCGAGCTTCGGAAGATCGGCATGCGCTTCGATCAAGCGGTCCGAGAACTCGAGCGGATGCGAGGTGGTATAGCGAATCCGATCGATACCGTCGATCTCTGAAATATAGGACAGAAGTCCGGCAAAATCCGTCATGGCGCCGTCATGACGCTGTCCACGATAGGCATTGACGTTCTGGCCCAGCAGGACCAGCTCGCGCACACCGCGTTCTGCAAGGTGTACCGCCTCCGCGATGACGTCGTCAAACGGACGATTGACTTCCTGCCCGCGGGTATAGGGGACCACACAGAAACTGCAGAATTTGCTGCAACCTTCCATGATCGAGAGGAACGCGCGCGGGCCACGCACAGAGGGCTCCGGCAGACAGTCGAATTTCTCGATCTCCGGGAACGACACATCGATACACGGCGTTCCGGAACCCGCAGTTGCGAGCATATCGGGAACACGGTGCAGGGTCTGGGGACCAAACACGAGATCCACGAACGGGGCCCGTAACCGCAACTGATCGCCTTCCTGGCTCGCGACGCAGCCACCCACCCCGATCAGCACTTCGGGCCGCTGCATCTTGATTTCACGCCAGCGGCCAAGCTCTGAGAACACCTTCTCTTGCGCCTTCTCGCGGATCGAGCACGTATTGAGCAGGAGCACGTCGGCGTCTTCGGGCGCGTCCGCGCGCTCAAGGCCCTGGCGGTCCACGAGCAGATCGGCCAGACGGGACGAGTCGTACTCGTTCATCTGGCAACCGTATGTCTTTATATAAAACCTGCGGCGGCGAGGCATGGACCGCTTATCATAGCGATTCCGGGGAGATTATGCCATGACAGCCTCTGGATCAGGCAGGGCTCCGGCGAGAGGCGCCGCGCTATGCCAAGACCCGGTTTGAGGAAGACCCGCGACGCTCGTCCATCAACACCTCGGACAATGCCGACAGGCAATAGGAAACATTTTTTGGGTTGCTCGAATGGCCCATGAGACCAATGCGGAAGATCTTGCCCACAAGATCGCCAAGACCTGCGCCGATCTCGAGATCGTACTCGCGCAGCAGACGCTCCCGGACACGCGCGTCATCGATACCCCGGGGCACTGTCACGGCGTTCAGGTGTGGCAGGCGGAATGGCGGCTTCACGTAGAAGGAAACGTCGATCGCCTCAAGACCCTCCCGAAGCGCATCGTGATTTCTCCGATGCCGGGCCCATGCCTGCTCGATCCCTTCCTCGGTAAGCATCAGGAGCGCTTCGTGCAGCCCGTAAAGGGCATTTACAGGCGCCGTATGATGGTACACCCGTTTGCCGTCGCCCCAATAACCCATCAACAAAGTGAGATCGAGAAACCAGCTCGTGACATGCGTCTTTCGACTCTTGATCCGTTCGACGGCACGCGGGCTGAACGACACCGGCGAGAGCCCGGGTGGGCACGACAAACATTTCTGGGACCCCGAATAGACGGCGTCGATCCGCCAATCGTCGATCCGGACGGGTATCCCGCCCAACGAGGTTACCGCATCCATCAGCACGAAACACCCGTAGCGGTGCGCGATGGCGGCCAGCGTTTCCGCGTCTGAACATACGCCGGTCGACGTCTCCGCATGCACAAACGCGACGACTTTAGCGTCGCTGTTGGCCTTGAGACAGTCCTCGAGTTTCTGCGGATCGACCGGCTCGCCCCAGGCATCGTCCACCGTCACAGGACGCCCACCGACACGCACAACATTCTCCCGCAACCGCCGGCCGAACACACCGTTCTGGCACACAACAATCTTGTCACCCGGCTCGACCAGATTAGCGACACACGCCTCCATCCCGGCCGAACCGGGGGCCGAGACCGGAAACGTCATCGCGTTCTGGGTCTGAAACCCGTACTGGAGCATCTGCTTGACCTCGTCCATCATCCGGATGAACTCGGGATCAAGGTGGCCAATCGTCGGTCGGCCCATTGCTTCCCGCACACGCGGATGCACGTCGGAGGGGCCGGGGCCAAGCAAAGTCCTGAGGGGGGGCGTAAATGACCGGAATTTCATGGCGCGCGAGTATAGGGCTTGATGCGTGCGGAGACAACATTCCGCCCGGCATGCTGGCGCTTTCCTGGCACTTTCAGGCGGATCTCCTTGATCTCCAGCGGCGCTCCTGAACCGCTGTCGAACTCGACTGCCGATGTCAGCCCCAGGCGCGCGATCTCAACCGGGTCATCCAGCACCCCGTAGACTGCATTCATGGCGCCGAGCGCGTACTGTTCTCCAGAGCCAAACGCGTAGAATTTCGTGTATTCAAAGACGCTGCGGCGCGAACACACGCCGAAGATGCCGTTCGGATTCGCGACAAGCACGTTTATCTGGCTCGATTCGAAGATATCGTCCTTCTCCTCATCGGTCTTGAGAAAGTAGTGTTCGCGCATCAGGCGATGCATCTCCAGCGCGGTTTTAAAGATCTCGGCCACACCCTTGAAGGACCGACGGCAACCGGCATCGGCAAAAACGCTGCGCAGCACATTGTCCATGGCGGCATGACCGGTTACCGCGAGCCAGCTGTCTCCCACCGCAATCAGCTTGCTCGAGTTCTTGATAAAGGCCGCGGACTCGAGCTGGTCACCGTAAGTGCCCAGGGTGTCGGCACCAATTACCGCCCGATCTCCCTTCTTTACGACGACAATTGTGGTCAAAGACCCTCCGCTTACCGTGCCAGGTTCTAAAGGCGCCCCCACCAGTATACAATTGCCCCATTGCGCGGTCATTGCCCGGCCCAGATATCCAAGTCCCTAACCGAAGAGAGCGTCAGTGCAGACTTCCCTGCCGGAGACGTTACGTGCAGACCTTCACGGGCAAGCCGCTGAGCGCGCGATCCGCGCCTGCGTTCATTGCGGTTTCTGCAACGCCGTGTGCCCTACCTATCAGGTGCTGGGGGAGGAAACGGATGGTCCCCGCGGCCGTATCTATCTGATCAAGGGCCTGCTCGAAGGCCGCATAGACGTTTCCTCGGCTCGGCCTCATCTCGATCGCTGCCTCACCTGCCGGGCGTGCGAGCGCGCATGCCCCTCCGGCGTACCCTATGCCAACCTGCTCGAGACCGGCCGTGCGGTCATAGAGAGCGCCCAGTCAAGATCGTTTGGCGATCGTATCCTGCGGCGTCTTGTCCGCTCCGTGGTTCCTTACCGCCAGCGCGTCCGCGCGCTGGCCGCCCTGGGACAACTGATGGCCCCGGTGCTCCCCAGCCGAGCCCGGCGCATGCTTCGGGACGGTCCGGGGATAGCGCCCCTGAGTCGCGTCCCGCCAAAGGATACGGGCCACCGGGCAATGTTATTTTCAGGATGCGTGCAGGAGGTGATTCGGCCGGGGATTAACCGGGCGGCTTCGCGGCTCCTCAGTACGCTCGGCTGGAGGCTGCAACCCGATCCGGGTGGCTGTTGCGGCGCGCTCAGTCATCATCTCTCAGCGCATGAGGAAGCTTTGCGCTTCATGCGCGCAAATGTCGACGCCTGGTGGCCGCTCATCGAATCGGGCCTCGAGACCATCGTGGTGACCGCGAGCGGCTGCGCGGCAGCACTTGTGGATTATGGCCGGCTGCTCGCCTTTGATCCGGAATACGGACCCAAGGCCCAGGTGATCGCCTCACGCGTGCGTGATCTCAGTGCCTGCATCGATGCACGGGATATTGCGGGCCTCGGTCTTGTCCCGGATACACGCGCTGTGGCACTGCACAGACCGTGTACCCTCGATCATTCCCTCAACCAGGGTGGACATCTGGAGGCGCTCCTACGGGCTGCGGGATTCAATCTGCGCCCAGGTTCAAATGATATTGGCTGCTGCGGGTCCGCCGGAAGCTATTCGCTGCTCGAACCCGGCCTTGCGCAAGCCCTGCGCCGACGCAAGCTCGCGACACTTGGAGCCGCCGAAGTTGATCTCATTGTCACGGCAAACATCGGGTGCCAGTTGCATCTCGCGGCCGGAACCCGTGTACCGGTGCAGCACTGGGCACAGGCGCTGGCACTTCGGCTGCCATCATAGGGCGTAAAGACGGCCGCGGTTAAGGATCGCGACCGGATCAAAACATTCCTTGAGCCGGCGATGCAGGCGTGCTGCCGGTGGCGACAGCGGATGAAAGGCTCCCACGGCGTCGGGCTGATAACGAAACGCGGTAGCATGGCCACCGTGGCGCTCGGCAGCCGCGCGCACGGCCGTAGCCTCCGTGTTGCTCTTGAGCCAGCGCTGGGCACCGCCCCACTCGATCAGCCAGTCGCCTGGCAACGGCAACGGTGGTGTCGCCGGGGCGAGCGACAGGCGCCAGAGCACACGCCCATCGTCGGCAAAAAACGGATGCGTCTGCTCCCGCAGGCGTTCCCAGGGCACGTCGGCATCGCTCACCACGACACCTCCCGCAGCCGCTGATGCGGCTTGCACAGAATGCGTGCTGCCGGAAAACCGGATATACATCTGGCCGTCGTAATGACTGGTTCCAGACAGACCTGGATGCCTGGCAAGCTGATTCATCTGCCCGATCGCCGTAGAAACATCACACGGGAAAACCAGGGTCATCTCGCATTCGGGCAATGGCAGTACCTTCAGGCTGACATCGAGAATCACCCCAAGCGTCCCAAGCGCTCCCGTCATCAGCCGGCTCACATCGAAGCCGGCGACGTTCTTGATAACCCGCCCGCCGAACGCCTGGATCTCGCCGCGACCGGTGACCACCGTCACGCCGAGCACGTAGTCCCGCGCCGCCCCCGTATAAGCCCGGCGCGGCCCCGAAAGACCGGTAGCAATCGCCCCTCCAATCGTGGCCTGTGGTCCAAACCGCGGGGGATCCCATGCGAGCATCTGGCGATGCGCCGCAAGTTGCTTCTCTATATCAAGAACCTTTGTGCCACTGCGAGCCGTGATGACGAGCTCTCCCGGTTCATAGTCGACGATCCCCGCATGTGCATGCATCGCGAGCGGTTCGCCTGCGCAGTGATTCCCGTAGAACTGCTTGCTGCCGCTGCCTACGATCCGCAATGCCGTTTCAGTGGCCGCTGCCTCCGCAACCCGCAGGCGCAAGGCTTCCGAAAGATCGTGATCCGGCACAGTGCTAGAACCGTTCGATGTCGGGAAAAGGCAGCTGGCCACTGTGTACGTGCATCATGCCGAATTCGGCGCAGCGCGCGAGCGATGGCACAGCCTTGCCCGGATTCAGCATGCGGCCTGGATCGAATGCGGCCTTGATCCCGTGGAACTGCGTCAGCACCTTGGGCGCAAACTGCGTGCACATCTGGTCGAGCTTCTCGACACCCACACCATGCTCTCCGGTAATCGATCCGCCCACCGCAACGCAGAGCTCCAGGATGCGCCCACCAAAATCGAGGGCGCGCCTGAGCTCATCTGGCTGGTTCCCATCGAAGAGGATCAGCGGATGGAGATTACCGTCGCCTGCATGGAATACATTCGCAACGGGCAGCCTGTAGTGGCGCGACAGATTCTGGATTTCAGCCAGTACGTACGCGAGTCGGGCCCGCGGTATGGTGCCATCCATGCAGTAATAATCCGGTGCGAGACGGCCAACAGCGGCGAACGCCGCCTTGCGGCCAGCCCACAGGCAACGTCGCCGCGCCTCGTCGCGGGCGACTACGAAGGTCGTCACATCAAGCCTGCGCAACACGCGCGCAACACACTCGGTCTGAGCCTCGATCTCGCCGGCGTCACCGTCAAGTTCAATAAGCAGGATAGCGGCTGCATCGACTGGATATCCTGGTGCGCAATAATCCTCCGCTGCCCGGATCGCGAGATTGTCCATCATCTCAAGACCCGCCGGGATCACACCGGTAGCGATGATCGCGGCAACCGCCTCGGCCGCGGGTGCAAGTTCGGCGAATCCCGCGAGAATCACGGCCGTCTCGGCGGGCCGCGGCAAGAGCCGGACGGTCGCCTCGACCACGACCCCGAGCAGCCCTTCCGAGCCGATCAGAAGCGAGGCAATATCAAGCCCGGGGCCATCGAGTCCGGAACCGCCGGAACATAGGCGTTCGCCATCGGCGTTGATCCAGACCAGAGACTGAACGTTATGCACCGTCAGCCCATACTTGAGACAATGCACTCCACCGGCATTCTCCGCGATGTTTCCGCCGATCGTGCAGGCAATCTGCGATGACGGGTCGGGCGCGTAAAACAATCCGTATGGGGCCGCCGCCTCAGACACCTGTAGATTGCGCACCCCCGGCTCGACAGTCGCTGTGCGATTGATTGGATCGACGCCTAAAACGCGGTTGAGTTTTGCCAGTACCAGAAGGATCCCTTCCGCGCAGGGAAGCGCGCCGCCCGACAGCCCGGTGCCGGCACCCCGCGGCACGACCGGCATCTCGTAGTCACGGGCGAGTCGCACGACATCCTGAACCTGAGCCACAGTCTCAGGTAATACAACCGCGAGCGGTGGCTGGCGGTAAACAGCAAGGCCATCACATTCGTACACCGCCCGTTCGTGCTCGGCGACCAGAATGAGACGCGACGGTATGACGCGACGGAGAGCAGCGAAAAACCGGGATTGGTGCGCTTTGTCCATAGATGGGGTAACGGTTCAACCCGTACCGACGGAAGGGCTACTATACACAAACTGGACACTGCGCATGCACCAGACCGTCGTCTGTCAGCACGTGCGCATTCATCAAATCACCCCAGGTGGTTTCCCGGCCGACGCTTGCCACTCCAGGACGGGGCGACCGGGGGGCTCACGCCCACCGGCCGGCGTCGCAGGCTTTTATCCGTGAGATGGCGTCTGGGTGTTGCTTGGGTGCGCCGGAGGCCGCTTGATGCCAACGAGATGAAGATCGAAGATCAGCGTGCGCTCCGGACCCACCGGCGGCGGACCCGCAGCGGCGAAGGCGAGATCAGGCGGCATTGCAATTTTCCAGTGGGCACCGACGTTCATCAGCAGCAGTGCCTGTTTGAGACCCGGCACCAGCGCCTGGACATCCATGAGCGTGCCGTGCCCGTGTGCAAACTCGCGCCCGTCCGGAAAGGTTGCCCTGTAGTCGACAACAACATCATCCTTAAGCGTCGGATGTGGCCCCGACCCTTTCTGCAGGACCTGATACTGAAGGCCGCTGGGAAGGCTGACGACACCCTTCTTCTTCGCATTGGCAGCAAGGAATACTTCGCCTTGCCGATGGTTATTTGCAGCCTCCTGGCGCAGTACCGCGAGCCGCTGCATCGCCATCCGATGCAACATTCCCCGCATCTCCGCGATACTGAGCGCGGGTTTGTGGCCAGACAGTGCGTCGCGCAGGCCCTGTGCGAACAGCGACGGATCGATCGCGATATGCTGTGTCTCCACACTTTGTCCGACTTCGCGGCCCATCTGGAAGCCCATGCTGTAACTCAACTGCCCCTTGCGTGACATCGCTGCGTGCACCGGTGCCGCTAGACAGACGCCGAGCGCGAGCGCGAGCGCACGAGACCGCCCCGACCGCCGATCGTCTCCGGCCATAATCCCTCTCCTCTTGTGAATGACGAATGAGTTTTTCTAAAACCTGGGGACGACTCCCGCCCAGGCTTTTGTCATTCTAGCAGAAACAAAACCGGACAGGGCCGGAGACCTGGACCAATGCGTCTGACGTCAAACGCCGGCGTGCAACCGTTCCGGATGCGTCCGGCGCCCGGAGGGCTTCGTCCATCTGAGGTCGAGGGTCTGTACGTGCTCAAACCGGGTACCGATATCCTCCCAGTTCCAGATATTCCATACTGCCTCGAAGTACCGGGTCTTCTCGGTTTGATACTGCAAATAGTAAGCATGCTCCCAAACATCAAGCACCATGATTGGTGCGGCTCCTTGCGTCGTCTGGGACTGATGATCATGTATCGGCATGATTGACAGATTCTTGCCCACAGAGTCCCACACAAGCGCCGCCCACCCGGAACCCATGATTCCCGATGCGGTCTGCGTGAACTGCGACTTGAAGTCCTCAAATGAGCCGAAGTCGCGGCCAATGGCATCGGCGAACAACCCCTTCGGCGCGCCGCCACCATTTTTGCTCAGATTACGCCAGAATATGGAATGGAGGATATGCCCCGACAGGTTGAACGCAAGCGCCTGAGCAAGTCGCCCGATCCGGTGCGCGTTCTTCTGGCATCGCGCCTCGGCGAGACCCTCTGTCGCCTCGTTTGCCGACCTGACGTAATTCCTGTGATGCTTGTCATGATGCAGTTCCATGATGCGCCCAGAGATATGCGGTTCGAGTGCACCGTAATCATACGGGAGATCCGGCAGGATATATTGGTTCACAGGCACCACCTGGTCTTAAAGCCGATGTTATATCGAATGGCCGAGCGGCAGACAAGCTGAGCAAGTGCCACGCGCATCAGATCTTTAGGGGATGTGGCGCAGATCAACAGTGCAGACACAGTCCGGCATCGACGACCGCGATCTACCCGCTAATCATCCCAGTCGGTATCCGCAACCGTCGGGCTGAGATCGTCGTCGTGTTGCTTGATCGTGACGCGCAGCTGCGAAAGCGCGTCGTGAAGCTCTGCCAAAGTATTGCTGCCACTCTGCTGGAACAGCGCCTGGAGGCGCGCCTCAAGACCAAGGCTGAGCGCGGCGGCGCGGCCCTGAGGGTCGATCACTCCCGGAGCCCAGGTCGTCATCGCCGCGATCTCCCGGGCCCGGATCGCAAACGTCTGTGCGTCATCAGGGTCGAGCCGGTCAAGGGTTGCATCGAGCACCCGATAAAGATCCGGCAGCTGCATGCCTCGGGCGTCCATCGAATGTCAGGACCCGTCCGCCAGGAAACGGACGCGGAACCCCGCCGCGATCCCGGTGTCACGCATGAGATCCCCGGTATACATCCCGAACGCGCCGCGGCTGCGATCCGCAAAGTAGAGACGCAGCGTTTCGCGTACCACCGGAAATGCGAGATCGTCCCAGGGAATCCCGGCCTCCTCGAACAAGACGACCTCAAGACTCTCATCCCCGGGGCCAAAGGCAGGTTCTCGCAGATGGCCGCGGAACATGACGTAGACCTGGTTGATGTGAGGAAGACTGAACAGCGCATACAGGGCGTCGATCTCAATGGCTGCGGACGCCTCTTCGAGGGTTTCCCGCACTGCAGCCTGGACGGTTGTCTCGTCGTTCTCCATGAACCCGGCAGGAAGAGTCCAAAAACCACGGCGGGGTTCTATCGCCCGGCGGCAGAGCAGAATCCGTCCATCCCACTCCGGAACACACCCTGCCACCACCTTGGGGTTCTGATAATGTACGACATGGCATTCCGTGCAGACATCGCGCACGCGCTGATCTCCGGGAGGCGTGTGCCGGTCAAGGCGCCCCCCGCAGTATGCGCAGAAATTGGGCGAATCAGGAGTTGCGGTGATTACAGCCAAGGCGTGACTCCGGTCTGACGGCGCCCATCATAGCAGAAAAGAACGTGCGGACCCTCCCGGTTCCGCGCTGCTTGACATAGTGTATATACGACACTAACATGGACCGATGTTCAGCTACCGCCACCCACATCCGGCAGTCACGACGAATGTCGTGATCTTCACCATTGTCAGTGACAGCCTGAAGGTTCTGCTCGTGCGGCGCGCCCGGCCACCCTTCGAAGGGTCCTGGGCACTTCCCGGGGGCTTCATCGACCTCGCGGAAGATCTCGAGGATAGCGCGATGCGCACCCTTGAGCGCGAGACGGGCGTGCGCGGGGTCTACCTGGAACAGCTCTACACATTCGGGCAGCCCGGTCGTGACCCGCGCGAGCGCGTGATCGCGGTCGCCTACTACACGCTCGTGCCCTTTGAACGCGTCAAACCCCGCACGCATGATGGCGTTGGCTGGTTTGCGCTCGACGAGCACCCGAAGCTTGCGTTTGATCACGACGAGATCGCGGCGATCGCCGCACGCCGGCTGGCTGCGAAGCTGGATTACTCTACGATCGCTTTCGGGTTCATGCCAGAAGAGTTCACCTTGAGCGACCTGCAGCACGTGTATGAGATCATCCAGAGGGAAGAGATCGACAAACGCAACTTCCGCAAACGCGTGCTGGCGCTCAATCACATTGAGGCAAGCGGCGAACGGCGTAATGGATCACATCGTCCTGCGACCCTGTATCGGCTGAAAAATCCGGGCCAGATCACCTTCATCAAATGACATCACAATCACACATATGGCGGGAGGATCCGTGTCGGTCGTAGCCTCGAAACGTCTTGATGAGCTGCCGCTGCGCTGGCACGACCGGATCAACGGGCTGGCGGCCGCGGTACGTCCTTCGTTGCCCCCTGTCGGCGAAGAGCGTGCGATGCTCATCCAGCGGACGAGGCGGCTCCTCAAGAAGCAGGACGCGGTCCTGGTCGCTCACTTCTATACGGATCCCGACCTGCAATGGCTTGCCGAAGACACCGGTGGCTATGTGTCAGATTCTCTGGACATGGCGCGGTTCGGACACGAACACACCGCGAAGACGCTCGTTGTCGCGGGGGTGCGATTCATGGGCGAGACGGCAAAGATCCTCAATCCGGAGAAGCGGGTGCTCATGCCAACGCTCGAGGCGACGTGCTCGCTTGACCTTGGCTGTCCGTCAGGCCCGTTTGGCGAGTTCTGTGATGCACACCCTGACCGTACGGTGGTCGTATATGCAAACACAAACGCAGAGGTGAAAGCCCGGGCAGACTGGGTCGTCACCTCGAGCATCGCCTTGAAGGTGGCACACCACCTAAAGGCATGCGGGGAAAAGATCCTGTGGGCGCCAGATCGCCATCTTGGCCGCTACATCCAGCGGGAAACAGGCGCGGACATGCTCCTGTGGCAAGGCTCGTGCATCGTCCACGACGAGTTCCGCACGCAGGCACTTGAAGACCTGAAACGGCGCTATCCGGAAGCGGCCGTACTCGTACACCCGGAGTCACCCGAGGCTATTATCAGACTTGCAGATGTCGTCGGCTCGACGTCCGCCATGATCGAGGCCGTCCGGCGCCTGGACAACGAAATCTTTATCGTCGGGACCGATCAAGGCATCTTCTACAAGATGAAGCAGGCAGCGCCCCACAAACATCTGATTGCCGCGCCGACCGCCGGTGTCGGCGCAACCTGCAAGAGCTGCGCGCATTGCCCATGGATGGCCATGAACGGGCTGCGCAATCTGGCGCAGGTGCTCGAAACCGGCGAAAGCGAGATACATGTGGATGCAGAGATCGCGCACCGTGCACGCATTCCGGTGGAGCGGATGCTGCGCTTCGCGGAAATCCAGAACACGGCGGTACTGGGACAAGGTAACGCCTAGAGACGCATGGGCGAAACGGGCCGCTGAAGCCCGGGGCAGGAACACGGCCAAACCGAACACGTCCGGAAAAACGTGTGGACACGCTCAGCGTACCGGGCAACAAAACGAAAGGTACTGCCTGAACGATGACGCCCGGCACAACGAAGCCGCGCGCACCAGTATCGTCATGATTATCCTCTAGCCGTTGCCGCTAGGGTGAAAAGCGGGTACCGACGCCCAAAAAATTGAAACCACTAGCCAGGCTTTGCGCATATTCAAAATGCAGCCGGCCGACCTTCAGGCCGACCCCGGCCCCTACGGATTGCGCAAGCGCGTAGGGCGTCATCGTCTGCCGCTCGCACCACTGGAGCGTGCTCGGGCAATACAACGGATTGCTCTTCAGCAGAAAACGGGCCTCCGGGATTCCCGGTACTGACGGATCGAGAAACGTGGGCTTGCCTGGGGCTACCCACTGGTCGGACTTTGGCTCGTTGTCGAGGGACGGACCCTTGGTGGTGGACACCGCCAGTTTGACGGGGTTCGCTGCGGCCCCACGCAGCGTCAAGGGCACTGGAGGCCCCGCCGCTGCGAGCAGCGGCGTCAACAGAGCTATCATGATCAGAACAAGGTTCTTCGGCATCGGATCCATATCGGGTTACACGCAGACTTAGAGTGCGGCGCACCCCGGAAAATTCAACGAGAACGCAGAGGCTATCGGCGCTATACTGAGGATTCGAGTTCTCAATCCTCCGGGACGCATGAAGACCAAGCAAAAACCGGTTTACCGTATTCTCTTCAACAATCAAGGCAGCGTCTACGAACTGCATGCGAAGCACGTGGCGCAGGGCATGCTCTACGCATTCGTCGAGATAGAAGATATCATTTTTGGCGAACGATCGAACGTGCTGATCGACCCTTCGGAGGAACGATTAAAGGCCGAGTTCGGTGGGGTCCAGCGCACCTATATCCCGCTGCAGGCGGTGATCCGCATCGACGAAGTGAGCAAGGGCGGCGTGAACAAGATCTATGCCGCCACGGGCGAAAAGACCAATGTCGCCCGCTTTCCCCTGCCGCCCCTCCCCCGGGAGCCCGACCCCTCCTGACCTGACTGCCTCAGAAGATCCCGCCGAGCTCCTGACCAATCTCGCGTGTGAGCGCTGGCTCGGCATAACCAAAGTGCAGGTTGAGCCCGCTTGCCTCGGCAACAATCCGGTCGCGATAGATCATCCAGTTCTTGATACCGGAGTGTTCCGCGCGCAGCGTTGTGGCCGTCCCTTCGCTCGTGGCCGTATCCAGCGACGTATAAGTACCCCGCTGCCGTTCTTCGAGCTGGACATCAACCACCATCATGTAATGACGATGTTGAAACATGCTGCCGACAAGCGCCCCCACGCCAAGGCCGATCAGGCCGCCGCCCAAGGCCTGGTTCCCATTGCCGACGCTCGCGCCATAGATCGCGCCACCCCAGCCGCCGATCAGCGCACCGGTTGCGGTATCGCGGCGTGTCTCTGCGCCGACATAACGGATATTGTACAAGAGCATGTAGTGCGCCCTGGCCGGGTTATCCGTCAGGCGGTAACCCTTGTCCAGCAGCTCATGCATGATAATCCGCTGCAGATGCAAGCCCTGGGCGGACGAGGTGTTGTGGCCCTGGATGAATACGACGCGCTCCGCCGGAGCGACTGGCTGCAGGAATACACTATTCGACATGCGTGCAGACAGATGCATATTGCCGGCACTAAGCCCCGACTCGGATGTGCGCGTGGGTGCCGGACCGGTGGCACATCCACCGAGGATCAGCGCCCCCGTCGCGGCCAAAAACCACCGTCTCACGGATACCCAGCCCATACGGTTCTGCTCCCAGTCACATGTTTTGGTTCATAAGATCATAGCAGGATGTGCGCGGATTGCACGCACCGCCGCACCCTGACACGCGCCCTTTATCTATGCGTGAACAGGGTGTCGATGCGGCCATCCGTACACGCTCCAGACCCGTTGCCGGGTGTTAAGACCGATCCGCCCGGGAAAGATCTTCAAGAAACGCGGTCGAACCCGCTACCACAGATAAAACATCAGGATCCACGAAAAAACAGCTGCGGAACTGCCCGCCACCACTGCGCAAACCGCCAGGATTTTGCGCCACCGTGCAACCTGCTCTTCTGCCACGATCATCCGCGCCGCGAGCCAGATGCTCCAGGACACACCTACCGCCAGCAGCCCCCCGCGGACCCAGGAAATCCAGGGCAGACCATCGGCGGCTTGGCCGCCGAGCAGGGTTAGCGTGAGCGAACCGGATCCAAGCACGATACCGATACCGGCCAACGGTACAAGACTGTAGGCGAGTCGCCACATTTCTCCGGGGCGCTCAAGACTTTTTTCTGCGATCCAGAGCCATAACGTGACCCAGCTGCCCAAAACCAGTGCGGTACCTCCGATGTACAGCACAATGCTCAATCCGTCGAACCAGGTGACGCCACCGATCACCGGGGGATAACGCATGAGCAGCCACGAAGGCATGGTTTTGAACAGCAAGAACCAGCCATGCATCGTCAGCCAGCCAGCCATACGTCCTTTCATGTCGACAAGCCATGGGCTGACACTCCACTGGAAAACACCGACGGACAATCCCAGCAGGCCGTACACCAACATTACCCCGTCCCAGCGGGAGATCTCCGCGACACCCAGTGACAGAACTTCCCGATTTGGCGATCGCGCCGCCAATCTGACGGCGTTGCGTTGACCGCTGCAGCGCCCGCAGACATGACACTGCGAAGCGCCGGTCATACGGCGAATATCAATTAAAGGGGCACAATTGACGGGCGTGCGCCGACTGGATCTGATCCCGCGCGGCGCATTGACCCATGCCTCCTCATCCACGTGGAAATACAGTGGCGAAAGACGCGCCAGCACGGTGAATACGCCGTTGACCGGACAGAGGTACCGGCACCAGACGCGCTTGCCTCGGCCATACAAGAACCCCACCCAGACGGCAAGCACCGTGGAACCACCCAGCAACAGGGCGGTCGTTTCGGCATGCATGTGAACGCCGATCAGCTCTCCATACACGGCGGTCGCTGCGAAGAGCACAAATGGCCAGCCACGCCATTTCATCCAGGGCGGGATGCCGAGCCCCAAACCGTAGTGGCTGACTGCTTCGGTCAATGTGCCTTCCGGGCAGAACACACCGCACCATACGCGGCCCATCAGCATCATGCTGATCATCACCAACGGCCACCACAGGCCCCAGAACACGAACCGCACCCACCAATCCATCTTGTCATGAACGTGAGCGTCGCCGAATGCCGGCAGCCAAAAAAAAGGCAGTACCAGCAATACAAGATAAAACAACACCGTTGTCCATTGAATACCGGCGATCACGCCGGTATGTCGCCGCATGGCGGTGCCGAGCGTATCCAAGACACTGCTGTTTGAAGGTGCATTCACGTCAGTCGGGCTAATTCAATCTGCCAATGACTGTCCTAAGTATACTGGAAGTCAGAGGGCTCGATGGTGGGTAAATGTTGGCGCGGATCGTACACCGCAGGATGTCTTCAGCGGAAAAGTGGGCGGCCGGCAAACATCGGTCCATCGGTCCATACTGCAGCACTACGACGCCGTCCCACTGCCTGTCTGGTCGCCTTTAGCACCCTGCCGGTCACTTCCGGCCATGGAAGCCGGGGCAGTGGGTCATGTCTTATCGCTGAAAGAAGTGCAGCCTTGGCGGATTCGCACTGAAACGTCCTGGCCAAAAAAGGGGCGTCAGTGCCCGTTTAAAGAATCCGCACCCGGGTGGCCTACATCAGCGCAGTGTCACGATGCCCATATAGATTCCAAAGAGGATCACGACGGCTGAGAATCCCCACACCACGTACTTATAAACCCCATGCATGCGGTATTGTCTGGGCAATACTTTACCTTCCAGCGCCAGCAGGAAGCCAAGAACGATCGGCAACAACATCGCATTCATGACCTCGACGTCGACCGTCAGCCGCACCAAGTCGACACTTGCCAGCACCAGTATCGCCCCCGCGATATGGGCGCCGGAGTAGATCCAGTAGAAGATCCGGGCCTCGGGCACCGGATCGCTCAGACTATGCTGCCAACCAAACACCTCGCTGATCCCCCATGCACCCGCGAGCGAGGCGACCAACGCGGCGGTCAGTGCCGCGCCCAGCACGCCCAGACCGAACAGCACCTTGGCTCCAGCCCAACCGATCACCGGGATCAGCCCACGGGCAATCTCTCCGACCGTATCTAAAGGAGCTGTAGTCTTGAATCGTGATGCAGCTGCGGCCAAGGCCACCACAACGGCGATCATGATGACCTGAGTCAGGACTGCTCCGATCGCCGTATCCCAGCGTGCGATCCGCAAGTGCTGCGGTCCGAGGCCCTTGTCGATCACCGCGCCCTGCTGGTAAAAAATCATCCACGGCATGATGACAGCACCGACATTTGCTGCCAGCAGGAACACATAGTCCGGCTGGTCGAACGGCATGGACTTGACGCCATGCCAGAGCTGGCCTGCATCGGGATGGGCCATCAGGGCTGCTGGGATAAAAGCAAGTTCGAAGAGTCCGACAGCGATCCCGATGCGTTCCGCCTTGGAATAGCTGCCGGCCAGCCCGACGCCGATGAGGGCGGCGGTGGCAAGCGGCACCGTAAACCACCGGGAAACATGAAACAGCTCGCCGACACCCGCGATCCCGGCGAACTCCGCAACCAGGGCCCCGATCCCGGACATAAAAAGGGTGGAAGCCGAAAGCAGAGCCCAGCCCAGCCCGAAATGGCGGCGGATCAGGGTGCCATGACCCTGGCCAGTGACAGCGCCAAGCCGCACTGTGATCTCCTGAATAAAATAAAGTGGCGGAATCAGGAGCAGCTGGGGCAAGATCATCCGGTAGCCCCACTGGGCACCGCTTTGGGCGGCGGTGATGACGCTGCCGGCGTCGGTATCGGCCAGCATGACAATCAACCCGGGACCGAGGACGGCCAAAATCGCGGTCCAGCCAAGGGCGGGGCGGGCTACGACTGCGGCAGCTGTGGAATCCGGACCGGAGGCATCCATGGGTCTTACCGTAAGCAGAGATCTACCGGCAGATTATGCCTGGTCATAATACAAATGTAAATCATTCCTATCTCTATTTACATTGTTGTCCCGTACAAGGTCAGGGACATCTTTGCAGACTTCCATGCGCTAAGGGCGATATGCGCCAGTGCCGATCGGGTAGACGGGCGCACCGTGTTCAACATCGGGGGCAACAAGTACCGCTTGATTGCTGCGATCCACTACGATCGGCGCAAGGTGTTCATCCCGGCGGTACTCCCCCACGAAGAATACGATCGTGGCCAGTGGAAACGGAGGAAATGATGGCTCATGCACACAAGGCAGCGCCTGGACCGCAGCCAATTCTTCGGGCCTGGATACCGTTCAAGGAAGCGGTCGGGGTCACATCGGTTCGCACTGAAGGCGACTACGCTCAGAATCGGGCAACGATTGACGCCGTGATCGAGAGATCGGCGAATACGAGAACCACCCCCCTGGCCGAGGTGCCGGACTACTTGGCCGACCAGGTTAAGGCGTACAAGCGCGAGCATTCACCATCCCCAAGGCCAAGCCAGATGGCGAAGAAACAACACACCCTCTACAGCGAAGCCGCCCCCGTGTACCAGGCGCTCGCAGATGACGACGCACTCATCGCGCAGGCGCTCAGCATCCTTGAGCAGCGCACCCCCCAAGGTCCGGCGATGACGAGCCCGCAGGCTGTGAAGCAGTACATCACACTCAAGCTTGCCCCGGAATCGCGCGAGGTCTTCGGCGTATTGCTCCTTGACCAGCGCCACCGGGTGCTCGCCTTCGAGGTCCTGTTCCAGGGCACGCTCGCCACGTGCTCCGTCCATCCCCGCGAAGTCGTCAAGGCCACTCTTCAGCACAACGCCGCCGCCGTGATCTTCACGCACAACCATCCCTCGGGCGATCCCTCGCCGCCAGAGGCCGACAAGAGTCTGACGGCCCGGCTCCGGGAAGCGCTCGCCCTCGTGGACGTGCGGACACTCGACCACATCATCGTGGTCGGTGGCCAGGCGCTCAGCTTCGCCGACCTGGGCTTGCTGTAGCGGCGGCGTGTTATTGTTCCGAATCTTCACTTGCAGGTTAACGTTAACCTGCAATGTAGCAAGACTGTAGCAGGGGAGTGGCTCAAAGCGCATCGCGTGGAAACGGCGGAAGCGACCGGTAAGCTCTATAAATCGTCATCCTGTGTGCTTCGCGAGACGCGCGAGCATCCGTGGTCCGATCTCTTCCGCGTCATGAAAGGCAAAGACAACATTCGGCCATCCCGGTCGAGCGAGGGTGCGGTGCGAACCCTGCTGGCGCTTGATCTGCCAGCCAAGGCGCAGCAGCGCCGCGAGGACACGACGTGCCTTAGCGGCCCGCCATTGGCTCACGCCGCAGCGAACAACGCGTCTAGATCCGGCACCCCTCGCCGTGTTCCAGCCGGTCGGCCAGCACGCGCAGCGCCAGGACCTCAGCGCGGCGCATTGCCTCGCCCTGGTCGCCCCCGTAGGCCATTACGCCCGGTAACGCGGGGATCTCGGCGATCCAGCGGCCGTCGTCTTCGCGTTCCATCTCGATCCTTAGCATATGAACTTACCCCTTTCTACCGACCGTGCCGTTTTTCCGGTCCTTCACCAGAGACACGGTTGTCCTGATCTCCCCACGTTCGGGGTGTGAAAAAGGCACCGTAACCGGTCCATCCGTTAGCCGGCGCGCGCGGCCCACTTCGCGTCGCACCTCCTCATCGCTCACCAATCGGCGCTGCGCCGGATACTCGATAAGTGCGGCCCGGAAGCGGCCTTCCTCGTGCGCCTGGTAGTACAGTTTCTTGCATCGGTCATAGCTCAAGAAAATGAGGTCCTGCAACTTCCGAAAGGCCTGCTCTTTTGAGACAGCCTCACCTTCTCTCAACAGGGCCTCCACTGCCGCCCATACCGCCGCAGAACTCCAGCGACAGCGCCTTTCCGACCATGATCCCCCGCGTTTGCGATATCATTTAATCAGCTGCAAAACGCATCCCGAGCCCGCGGATCCCGCGCCAACCAGAGGTGATTCCCAGCAGCCACAGCGCCTCGGCGATGTTGTCCTTGCCCGCTTGCCTCACGCATTGATCGAATCGTTTACGAATCTCGGTGCTACACGCCTGCGCCTTTTCCATCGTGACCGGATGCACCGGCTCCGCACCGTCAACCATGAGTGCCCGCCGGTCCTTGACTAGCGCAGATCGGATTCCAGGCGCGACCAGAAATACCATCGGGACGTCGAGACAAAACGGTGTCTCTTCCCACACTATTGATTCTGAATGGAAATTATCCATAAAAACGTGACACAGACGGGCTCTGATCGGCTCTTCATAGTGTACGCGAAAGGTACTTACCGTCAACGACGGGAAGGAAACAGCGTATGGAGAAGTTGCTTACGATCGGCGACTTGGCCGAGTTGTTGCAGGTGTCACACCGAACGCTCTATAACCGCCGACAGCGCGCACCAGGGAGTCTGCCACCGTGGTCTGCCCTCCCGGCTCCCACATGCTGCGCTGGCGCGCAGCGGAGGTGGGGCACTGGCTGGAAACGGTACTTCTCGTGCTGGTCGGCGGAACGGCACCGGCAAAACCCATCTGGCAACGGCGATTGGCGTCGCCGGCATTCAGCAGCACGGCATAAAGGCGGCGATCTCGCCCCTATGAAATCCTTTAAGTCCGACAGGCTGTTGCAGGCGTCCTCAATGAGCGTGTATATTTCTACCATTGCTGACCGTCCGACCCTATATTAATTGGTCGCGGCAGCCTACTACGGGCCCCGAAAGGGGCCTTAAACTTACCGAAATCCGAAAGAAACCCCTATGGATCGTTACGCTGTTCTCGTAGACGCTGGCTATTTTTATGCGGCAGAGCCGCCCAGGCAATCACCCAAGAATTGACGCCCCGTCAGCGGGTCTCACTCCAAGCCCCAGACACGTTTATCAAGAGCCTGCTTGAAAAGGCTGCTCAGCTGGTTCTGGGAGGCGACGCGTCGGCGCTGCATCTTTTGCGCGTGTACTGGTACGACGCGCTTGTGACCGCACGGCTCACCCTAGGGCAGTCCACGCTCGCCCACCTACCGGGCGTCAAAATTCGTTTGGGGACGGTCAATGCGGAGGGCAAACAAAAAAGGCTCTTCAGGGTTCGGTGTGGGGATGAGTGTGGTCTTGCCTGAACCCGGCCCACAGGGGAGTATCGCGCGGCTTTCAACTGGGACCCGGACGAATACGCGATACCGAACTCTACCAAACGCTTCTGGGCCTAAACGCGCCCACGGTCACTAGGAAAGGGCACTGCTGGGTGATAACCCCAGAAACCCGGACACCCCTCGCACCCCTACCCCACCAATCAGATGGCGGGGCTACGCTTAGTCCTTGGCGTCGATGTCGAGGCCGGCAACCAAAGCCATTCGAACACCACACTGCTGGGGCTGCTCAGGCTCATCGATCGACTGCCGTCCCGGGAGCATCCTTGACTGCTGCGACGAAAAACGTCAAGCGCTTCGTCGAGCAGGTCTTCTGACGTCAGGGCTGGAGGGAGGCCAGCGAATGGTTCGAAGGCGGGCTTGCGCTTTCGGACTGGCAGCGCGCCGCGTGTGCTCGTGCTGCGCCGGCGTTTGAAGGGCGAGGTGGCCTTAGGCGACACGCATCAGCGCGCCCCCCTTGGCTTTCTCGGCGCCGACGTCGCGACGCACCGCTCCGAGTATTTCGTGCTCGTTACCCACTTATGCCCCGTGATCGCCACCACCTCCATGGGATTCAGGCCCTTCTTGAAGAGCCGGGAGGTCACCTCGTGGCGGAGGTCGTGAAACGTCAGTCCCTTCAACCGCTCAACACAACCGGGGCCGGCGCCCATCCGAAGCCCCTCTATCTCCGCGCCGACGCCGGCCCAAGGCGACGAGACCCAGCAGACCCGAGGCGAAGAGCCACGCCGTGGCGGGCTCGGGTACCGCAGCCGCGATCAACTGGCCGGTGCCGTGTTGTAATTGCTGGAGATGCTGCCGAGCTGCGAGAGCCCCCGCCGCGCTGGAAGAGTCCCACGTACAGGGCCGCGCCGGACGTGCTATTGCCATCCCCGACATTGACGCTCTCCCCGGCCCCGAGCGTGAAGGAGCCCCAGGCGAAGCTGTTGACGTAACCCGCGCGGCTGGTCCCGAAGTTGGCCCCCGCGAGCAGGAGCTGCTGGGTCCCGGTGCCATTCAGGAACAGGCTCGAGGCCCCGGTGCTCCAGGACGTGTTCTGCAGGCTGTTGTTCACGAAATTGCCGCTGACGAACCACTGATCCCCCGCCCCGCCCACGAGATATCCGTTTCGACCGACGGTGAGGTTCGTGAAGTAGTTATTGGCCGGGTTGCTGACATAGTCCGACTTAGCGGATTCGCACAACGTAAGATGTCTTGCCGCATGTCCTTTCGGCCTCGCCGCCCAGCCATGGGCCTCGGGACGTGAGGGAAACGTCTTCGTTGCCAGTTGCCCGCGCAGCCGCACACACACGCGCCACTGATTAGGTCCACGGCGGGTGACCGTTGCCATGCTCAGCCCCTTTGGTCCAATATGGAAAAGGGGGACTGGAAAAGATAATTAATTTACGATTATTTTTTCTAAGTTATTGATTTATGGTGGCTATGGGTGGACTCGAACCACCGACCTCAGCATTATGAGTGCCGCGCTCTAACCAGCTGAGCTACATAGCCATAAAGGTAAAAAAGGGTGCGATTCTGGTAGGTTCGTCCTGGGTTTGTCAATGAAGACGGTCAGACGTTGAACCGGAAATGTACAACATCCCCGTCCTGGACAACGTACTCCTTACCCTCAAGGCGCAGTTTTCCGGCTTCGCGCGCCCCGTGCTCGCCCCGGTAGTTCAGGTAATCATCATATGAAATTACCTCGGCACGGATAAATCCACGCTCAAAATCGGTATGAATGACACCGGCCGCCTCCGGCGCGCAAGCCCCCTGTGCCACGGTCCAGGCCCGGACCTCCTTCGGTCCAGCCGTGAAATAGGTTTGCAATCCGAGTAGCTTGAACGCCGCCCGGATCACCCGGTCAAGCCCGGGCTCGGCAAGACCGAGATCCTCCAGGAACGCGCCCTTTTCCTCCGCAGACATCGGCGCGAGTTCCGCTTCGATCCGCGCCGACACCGGCACCACCAGCGCGCCTTCCGCAGCTGCGAGCACCCCGACCTTATCGAGATCAGGATTGCCCGAAAATCCGGTCTCATGGACGTTTGCGATATAGAGTACCGGCTTTTGCGTCAACAGGCATAAAGGTTTCAGTAACACGCGCTCGGACTCGCTGAGATCGAGCGAACGTACGGGATGTCCCTCGTTCAGCCGTTCGTGCACGCGCGCAAGCAGCGCCACCAGCCTCGCGTCATCCTTGCCCCCTGCCTTGGCCGCTTTCTGAGCCCGCACGAGACCCTTCTCCACGGTCTCGAGATCCGCAAGCGCAAGTTCGGTGTTGATCACCTCGATATCGGAGACCGGATCGATCCGTCCACCGACATGTACGATATTGTCGTCATGAAAACAACGCACGACATGGGCCACCGCGTCGGTTTCGCGGATATTTGCAAGAAACTTGTTTCCGAGACCCTCGCCCTGTGATGCCCCGGCGACAAGGCCTGCAATGTCCACAAACTCGAACACTGCCGGCACGATCTTGGCCGGGCGCACGATCGCGGCAATCGCATCGAGCCGCTTGTCAGGCACCGCGACAATCCCGATATTCGGCTCGATGGTGCAGAATGGGTAGTTTTCCGCCTGGATGGCCGATGCCGTCAACGCATTGAACAGCGTCGATTTACCGACGTTGGGAAGTCCGACAATACCGCACTTGAGTCCCATAAAACCTGATCACATCCTGTCCGGCTCCGTGTGCAGCCGGTTCATCGCAGACTGGATCCGGCCATCTACGACAGCCGGCAGCTCCATGAGTGCGCGCTCGATACCGAGGTCGAGCGCTTCGCGCTCGGAAGAAGGGGCGCGCCCGAGCACATAGCCAATGATCCCCCGCCCGGGCGGGGGACGTCCGATGCCAAGACGCAGACGCATGAACGCAGCGCTACCTAGCGCCTGTTCGATACTGCCAAGCCCGTTGTGACCTCCGTTCCCACCACCGACCTTGAGGCGGACAGCCCCCGCAGGCAGGTCGAGATCGTCGTGCACGATCAGGATCCCATCGACACTGAGCTTGTGATAGCGGGCGATCTTTGCGACCGCGACACCACTGTCATTCATGTAGGTAGTGGGCGCAAGCAGCAGTACGTCATTGCCCGAAATTGTGCACCGCCCGAAACGTCCCGAAAACCGCGTCTCCGTGCGCAACGACGCCCCATACTGCCGGCAGAGTGCCTCCAGAAACCGGAACCCGGCGTTGTGCCGGGTCTCCACATATTCGGAACCCGGGTTGCCGAGTCCTGCGATGAGCTGAACACCCGCCATCGGCCACCCGCCCCCCTTTTAATCCGAGCTCCGCTGCGTTATTTCCCTTCCTTGCCTTCCTTGCTTTCTTTGCCTTCCTTCTTGGGTACGTCCTTCTGTTCCGTGGCCGGCACTTCCGACGGAGCCGCTTCGGCGGGGGCTGCCGCTTCCACTTCGACAGCTGTGCGCACCAGGCTCACCGTCACTACAGCAAGATCATTTCCATGCGTCAATGCCGTCAGGGCAACGCCCTCGGGCAGCGGGATACCGCTCAGATGGATGGAGTCCCCTACATGCAATCCGGAGATATCGACCGACAGGAATTCAGGCAACTGGTTCGGCAGACAGCTCACGTCAACCTCGGTGACGAGGTGCGAGACGATGCCACCCTGCTGCTTGACCCCCGGGGCCACATCTTCCCCGACAAAATGCAGCGGCACGGCGATGTGCAGCTTCTCTGTGGCACTGATGCGCTGGAGATCGATATGCTGGATCCGCGGCTTGAACGGATGCATCTGGATATCACGCAGGATGGCCTGGTCGGACCCCTGCCCGAACCGCACAGTCAGGATCGACGTGGAAAATGCCTCGCTGTGAATATCGTGCCACACCTTGTCGTGCGGCAACGCAAGCATCACCGGCTCTTTCCCTGCCCCGTACAACACGGCCGGGACCAGTCCTTGATGGCGCAGGCGGCGGCTCGCACCAGTGCCCTTCGTTGTCCGCAGCTCCGCCTGCAATTCAAACTTGGTGCTCATAAACGTTCTCCCACCATAAAATAATGCCCCGTGACCAGGGCGTTTTGACACTATCAATCCATGAACAGTGAACTTACCGAATCCTCATCGGCGATCCGCCTCATGGTCTCCGCCAACAGCTCCGAGATGCTCAACTGGCGGATACGCTTGCATGCCCGGGTTTTCGCCTGCAGCGGAATCGTATCAGTTACCACCAGCTCGTCCAGCACTGACTGTTCAACTTTCTCTACAGCGTTTCCTGACAGCACAGGGTGCGTGCAATAGGCAACTACCCGGCTTGCCCCGTGATACTTGAGCGCCGTCGCCGCCTCTACGAGCGTGTTGGCTGTATCGACAAGATCGTCGAACAGTACACACGAGCGGCCTTCGACCTCGCCGATGATATGCATCACCTTGGCCTCGTTCGGGCGCGGACGCCGCTTGTCAATGATTGCAAGCCCGGCATCGAGATGCTTCGCAAGCGCCCGTGCGCGCACCACTCCGCCGACATCAGGCGACACGACCAACAGATCGTCATGCGTATTCTTCCAGATATCACCGAGCAGCACCGGCGCCGCGTAGATATTGTCAGTCGGGATATTGAAGAATCCCTGTATCTGGTCCGAGTGCAGATCCATCGTCAGCACACGGTTCGCGCCAGCCACGCTGATCATGTCGGCCACGAGCTTCGCCGTGATCGCGACCCGCGCCGTCCGCGGTCGCCGATCCTGCCGCGCGAACCCATAATAGGGAATCGCGGCGGTAATGCGCCGCGCCGACGAGCGTTTGGCGGCATCGATCATCACCAGAAGCTCCATCAGGTTGTGCGCCGACGGCGCGCATGTCGGCTGCAGCACGAAAACATCCTTGCCCCGGATGTTCTCCATGATCTCCACCTGGACCTCACCGTCGCTGAAACGATCGACGTGCGCCTTTCCAAGCGGGATGCCGAGGCGGTGTACGACGAGTTCCGCCAACGCAGGATTGGCGTTTCCCGTGAATACCACCATGTTCTCTACCGACATGCCGCGCTCCTGCGATGGACGTCACTGCGCCCCGGCCGCCTGCGGGCCCGGAGAAATTGGCTGGGGTGCCAGGATTCGAACCTGGGAATGCCGGAATCAAAATCCGGTGCCTTACCGCTTGGCGACACCCCAATCCGCGACCACATTATAATGCCGATGAATCGGATGCTCATTCAGCCCTGAGGCCACGAACGCAAAACAGCCTGCGGGGCTTCGCGCAACAATCGCTTGCGCCTCCCGTTCCGTTGATACCGTCACAAACACGGACGCGCCAGACCCTGTCATCCTGGCCTCACCGAACTGACCGAGCCAGGAAAATGCCTGATCAACCTGGGGATAGCGCCGCCGGACCACCGCCGCAAGATCGTTTCCGACGCGGCCTGCGTGAAAATCGCGTATTGTGATGGGCGCCGTATTGCGTGTCAAACCGGGATCAGAAAAGATTTCCACGGTCGAGACATGTACCGGTGGCACGAGCACCACAAACCAGGGGCATGCGAGCTCGATCGGGGTGAGACGCTCGCCGACACCTTCAGCCCAGGCCGCATGTCCATGCACGAACACCGGGATGTCGGCGCCGAGCGCAAGACCGATCTCGGCCAGCCGCGCGAGCGGCCAGTCGAGCCCCCACAGGCGGTTCAACGCGAGCAGGGTCGTAGCCGCATCGGAGCTGCCACCCCCCAGTCCGGCTCCAAGCGGAATACGTTTCACGAGGGTGATCTCGGCCCCCTGTCGGCAGCCCGATTGCGCCTGCAAGCGTCGCGCCGCGCGCACACAGAGGTCTTCCGCCTCAAGCCCCGTGGGCACGGCGGCATGCCGGATGGCTCCATCGACGGTCGGGAAAAAGCGCAGCTCGTCTCCGAAGTCGAGAAACTGGAACACCGTCTGCAGCAGATGGTAGCCGTCCGCGCGACGTCCGGTGACGTGCAGGAAGAGATTGACCTTCGCAGGCGCGGGCCATACGGTCACGGCAGGTGCCACCGCTGTACCACGAGACGCAGATGAACCGCGTGGTGCGGTCGATTGCCTCTGTGGGCAAGCGTCAGACGGCGCGGGAGGGCCACCGAGCCATAGCGGTCATAGCTTCGAAACCTGATGGTCCAGCCAGCCTGTACGAGCCTGGTGAGGCGACCGCGCCGGTCGGCCGTGTGCTGCTGCGGAACCCCGGGCCGGGCTGCGCCCACGATCCAATAGGAAAGATCACCTGCGGGCATCCGCCACCCGGTCACCCGGTAAATCAGGCGCTCTGAGCTCGTCGCGGTAAATGTCCGTCCATGGGCATCTTGCAGCATATCGGCACCATGATGCTCCCGTACAACGAACAGCACCCTGCCGAACGGCCCAAGTACCGTAAGTTTCTGGTGATCCCCGTCTCGCGTCCAGCGCCAGAAGGCCTGGCCCCCATGACCCCCCGAGCGGATCGCAAACTGTCCGTTTGCAGACCATTGCGTGAGCCTCCGCAACACCCGCTGTCGTGCGCGCCAGTCCACGCGGACGCCTGGCGGTCGGGTCAGCGTCGCGCAGCCTGAAAGCCCCAGGACAAGGCCCAATACGAGGAGACGCCTCAGTGCATGAATTTCTGCATGATGCGCTTCAGCGGCGCGCTTTTCGGGTCCTGCTTGAGCGCGTGCTTCCATACCGTCTCCGCCTCCCCATGATTGCCACGCTGCCACAGCACCTCGCCAAGATGCGCGGAGATTTCCGCGTCGGGACGTACTGCAAGCGCCTGCCGAAGATATCTTGTCGCTGCTTTCAGATGACCAAGCCGGTAGTCGGCCCATCCCATGCTGTCCATGATGTACGGGTCGCCTGGCTGTAACTTGAGCGCCCGCGAGATCAGGCGAAACGCCTCGTGATACCGCGTCGAATGGTTGGTCAGCGTGTATCCGAGCGCATTCAGGGCCTCCACGTTCTGCGGGTCCTTTTTCAGAATCGCGCGCAGATCCCGTTCATGCGCTTGCAATCTGCCGAGCTTGAGTTCGACCAGGGCGCGCGCGTAAAGAAGCTGCGTATTGCCGGGGTACGTGCGCAAACTGAGACTTAATCGGTGCAATGCGGCCGGGTAACGGTGCTGCTGGCTCAGCACTTCATCTTTTGCAAGTACGAGCTCGACCCGCTGCCTCTTGCGAGTCGGCTTGAGCACGTGGAGCTTTGCCTCCGCCTGCGCAAGATGCCCTTCCCGAGCCAACAGCAAGGCGAGATGCAGTTCGCCCGGGAATAGTGACGCGCCGTGGGCCCCCCGCCCGAACCAGTACCGCGCTCGCGGGTAGTCTCCCTGCTCCTCAGCAAGATCTCCAAGATCAATCTCCACCTGATGGTTTCCCGGCTGCAGAGACAGCGTGTGCTCAAGGTATTTTGACGCCTCGGCATACCGGCTCATCTGCATGGCGAGCAGGCCGGTTGCATAGTTTGCCTCCGCGTCGTCCGGCAAATCGCGTACGACCTGCCGGAACTGGTCCAGCGCTGCGCCCCAGTCCTTGACGTTCACAAGGTAACGGGCGTAATTCAGCCGAAGCTCCGTCGCCTGGGGATAGGTATAAAGAAACGAGTGATAAAAGCGCGCGGCCTGTCCGGCGTGCCCTGCAAGCATGAGGATACGGCCCTTGAAGATGGCCGCCTCCTCCCATGCAGGCTTGAGCGCAAGACTCTGGTTGATCGCCGCCTCCGCGGACTTGAGACGGGTGCGTTCTACGTCAAGCCGCGCCAGCGCGAAGTAGGCATGCGCGCTGCGGGGATGGATTGCCACCAGTCTCTGCATGATCGCCGCAGGGTTGGTCCCTGCAGGCTGATGCGCGAGCAGGCCGGCGATCGCCAGATAGTCGTTCGCACGCTGATCCGCGGCGGAGAGGCGCAGGACAGTTGCAAGCTCCTGTTCCGCTACCCGCGGCTGGCCGTCGCCAAGCAGCGCCTGGGCATAAGCCTCATGAGCAGCAAGACTCTTCGGCTCGGCCTTGACCCAGATCTCGGCTGCGGCGCTGGCCCGGCTGTACTGCCCCGTATACAGGGCAATCTCTGTGGTCCGGCGGGCGAGCCTCGGATCCTTGGTCTGCGCCGTGGCGTCCGCAAGATACTTGATTGAAACGTTGAAATCTCCGCGCTCGCCCGCGATCTCTCCCAGCAGCACGTCGTACATCAGCTTCTGTGTCAGTGCGACGTGGGGGTAGGATGCGGTTTTGGGAGCCGGTACGGGCGTAGGTCTCGGTCGGGCCGGCAGGGTGCTGCAGGCCGCACACAGCGAGGAAACCAGCAACATGCCTGCCAGCCGCGCACACTTTTTCATCTTGCTCTCCGACACATGAGGCACATGTGTCCCGTCGGACACCCCGATCGATAAACGCGGCGGGGATTGTCTACAATAGATTGAGAATCTATGAACGCCTTGATCCTGCTTACCATTGCGGTCGCGATCCTCGCACTCGGCTACCGCTACTTTGCCAGATTCCTGGCGACCGCCGTGCTTACCGCGCGCGCGCCACGATACGATCGCTATAGTACCGCGCAGAGCGCTGCGACAGAAGAGGACACGGGCATGAGTGCCTATGCCGCCCTCGGTGCACGCGCCGGTGTGCCGCTCGTCCTTGCGGGCGCGGGTCTGCTTTCCGCCTGGGGCTGGACCCCGGGTTTTCTGTGGATCCTGACATCCGGCGCACTGTTCGCCGGTGCCTACGCAATCGCGCTGGTCTCGCGCGATCCCGCGCACGCGCCCATACCGGCAACCATTATCTATGCCCTTGGGCTCGTCACGAACGCGTTTTCGCTGCTGTTGCTTGCCACGCTGCTTGCGGCCTTGCCCGGAGCTGCCGCCGCGTATGTCCTCGAGCTTGCATTGTTTGCAGCAATCGCGCGGTGGCGCGCGGGTACAGAGGGACCGCCTGCAGCGACCATGGGCCTGGCCATAGTCGCCGTGGCCGGGGCGTGTCTCTTCGGGACGGAATACCCGCTTGCGATCATCGGGCGCCTGGAACTGCACTCGGGTGCCGGATCCTTCGGCATTGGTGCGGTGACCGCATGGGCAGCACTGATCCTGATCGACCTTCGCGTGAAGACCACGCTTCGCCAGCCGCTGCTCGAGCGGGCCGGGGCGCTGCAGCTCGTCGCGGTCATGGCGCTTGCGCTACTCGCGGCAGTGCTCTGGCATCCCTCAATGACCATACCGGCGTTTCATCGTGGACCCCAGGATACCCATGCGCTGCCTGGATTGGTCCTTATGTGCACGGGGCTGCCGCTCGGGGCAATCTACTTTTACTGGGCAAGCGAAGATACTGCCCCCCGAGTCTCCCGGACCGGCTCCTACGCCCTCTCGGCAGTCCTCACGGGGATGGCGATTGTGTCGTTCCTTGCGGTCGCGACCTTGCGTCCGGATGGGGTCGCCAGATACCTACCAGGTCTGCGGCCGGCCCCGTTCCTGGGTTTGCGCTCAGTCATTTACGGGCTTGGGCAATGGCTCAGCGTGCGGGCAGCCCCCTCCGCGTTCATGCTGACATTCGCCGGCGCCTCGGTCGCGATCGCGCTACGCTCCGGCCTCAGCTTTGGGCTCGAGCGGCAGGCGCAAACCGGCGCGGCACTGGCACCGGAAAGCCAGCGGTTCGGGGATTACAGCGTTCTGCTGCCCCTTGCGCTCACGGCACTAGCCACAGCGGCGGCACCCCGGGAGGCCTGGGCGCTTTTCGGCGCCGCAAGCCTTCTCGTCGCCGGCCGCCTGCTGTGGCAGGCAGACGACGGGCGCATGAATCTGCTGGCCTGGATTGGCGTATCGGTGATCGCACTCGCCGACTGGGCGCTTATTGCGCGCCTTGTCGCTTACTGGCATGAGCGCAGAGGCCTTGGGACCGCCATTGCGATCGCGATACTTGCTTGGCAGGCATGGACATGGCGCAGAAGGCAGGCTTGACATCCCTTATGGCTTCGGCAAAATGGTGGGTTACCGATCGCTGATATAGTGGCCGCATGCAACTCTTCGCTTTGGGGGTAAACCACCGAACGGCGCCGCTCGATATCCGCGAGCAGGCGGCGTTTGACCCCAAACACGTACCTGAAGCCTTGCGTGATGCAATGACCCACGGAGGGGCAGGTGAAGCAGCGATTCTCTCGACCTGCAATCGCAGCGAAATCTATTGCCGGATCAATGACATCAGCCCAGAAAGCGTGATCCGCTGGCTGTGCGATTATCGCCGCTTGAACCCCTCGACCGTCCGCCCTTATCTATACGTCCATCCTGGGCGCGAAGCGGTCACACACGCATTCCGCGTGGCCTCCGGGCTCGATTCCATGGTCCTGGGAGAACCACAGATCCTCGGCCAGATGAAGGACGCCTTCACCACAGCCCGCGAGGCAGGTACCACGGGCAAGATGCTGAACAAGCTGTTTCAGCAAACGTTCGCAGTCGCCAAACAGGTGCGCACGGATACGGCGATCGGCCTCAGCCCGGTGTCGGTCGCCTTCGCGGCAGTGGCTCTTGCGAAACAGATTTTCAACGACCTTGCGGACCAGACCGTGCTCCTGATCGGCGCCGGGGACATGATCGAACTCACGGCGAAGCACTTCCGCGAGCAGAACGTGACCCGGTTTGTCATCGCAAACCGCACCTTCAACCGGGCACAGGCCCTGGCCGAACTCTATGATGGCCTTGCGATCCCATTCTCCGATCTTCCAGATCATTTGAGCCGCGCCGACATCATCGTCTCCTGCACCGCGAGCACCCTGCCGATCCTGGGCAAGGGTGCGGTCGAACGCGCGTTGCGCGTGCGCAAGCATCGTCCGATCTTCATGATCGACATGGCGGTGCCACGCGATATTGAGGTCGAGGTCGGGGATCTCGGTGACGTCTATCTCTACACCGTGGACGACCTCAAGGACGTCGTCCAGGAAAACCTGGAGTCACGCAGGAAGGCGGCCCGCGAAGCCGAGAAAATCATTGATCTTGAGGTGATGGGCTTCATGCGCTGGGTACAGTCGCTTGATGCAGTGCCGGCCATCCGGGCCTTGCGGGAATCGGCGGAGGCTGTCCGGGACGCGGAGATCGCGCGCGCGATCCGTATGCTCGAAAACGGCGACGCACCGTCCGAGGTGATCACGAAACTTGGACGGTCCCTGACCAACAAATTCACCCACGGGCCGACCGCCGCCTTGAGAGCGGCAAGCCACGATCGGACCGATCTCCTTGAGGTCATCAGGCGGCTGTTCCCTGTCGGTGACGAGGATTAGGTGAAGGACTCAATCCGCGACAAACTTGATGGCCTGACGCTGAGACTGGAAGAGATTACTCGGGCGCTCGCCGACCCTGACGTGCTCGCAAACAGCGACCGCCTGCGCAAATTGTCGATCGAACGCTCCGGGCTCATGCCCGTTGTGGAACACTACCAGCAGTACCGTCGCGCGCTTGCGAATCTTGAAGCGGCAGAAGCCTTGCGCCGCGATCCGGACCAGGAGCTCCGGGCCATGGCAGAAGAAGAGGTGACGGCTGCGCGGCGCCGGAGCCAGGAACTCGAGGGAGCGCTTAAATCACTCCTGCTGCCGCGGGATCCCAAGGCCGAGCGCAATATCTTCCTGGAAATCCGTGCGGGTACCGGAGGCGACGAAGCCGCGCTGTTTGCGGGGGATCTGTTCCGGATGTATGACTACTATGCCCAGCGCCGTGGCTGGAAGGTTGAGGTGGTACACGCGAGCCACGGGGAGCACGGAGGTTACCGGGAGATCATCGCGCGTCTGGCGGGCCGGGGAGCCTATGCCCGCCTGAGATTCGAGTCCGGCGGACACCGGGTTCAGCGCGTACCCACAACCGAGGCCCAGGGACGTATCCATACCTCGGCCTGCACCGTAGCAGTCATGCCCGAAGCTGACAGCATCGAGGAGGTCGCCATCAGTCCGGCAGACCTCAAGATCGATACGTTCCGTGCGAGTGGCGCAGGCGGCCAGCATGTCAACAAAACCGACTCCGCCATCCGGATCACCCACCTGCCCACAGGACTCGTCGTCGAATGCCAGGATGAGCGCTCCCAGCACAAAAACCGCGCGCGCGCGCTCTCAGTGCTGGCCTCGCGTCTTTTGGAGATGGAGGTTCGCAGACAGCAGGAGCAGGAGGCGGCGACGCGGCGGCTGCTGGTCGGAAGCGGCGACCGCTCCGAACGTATCCGTACCTACAACTTCCCTCAGGGGCGGGTGACGGACCACCGCGTCGGGCTGACACTCTACAAGCTCGATCAGGTACTTTCCGGAGACCTCGACACGGTGATCGATGTGCTCGTCGCGGAGGATCAGGCGGATCAACTCGCAGCACTCGGGCTGTGAACGCCTCGGGCGCACTCACCGTCGGCGCATTCCTTGATCTGGCACCGCCCCCCTGGGAGCCTCGGGACCTGTGGCGGCGCGACATCGAGGTGCTGGTCGGTCATGTATGCGGTCTGTCTCGCGCCGAAATCATCGCGCACCCCGAGCGCGCGATTCCCAGCGGCGAATGCGCCTCGCTTGAGCAGATGGCGCAGCGCCGACACGCGGGTGAGCCCGTCGCCTATCTTACGGAGCACCGGGACTTCTGGACGCTCGACCTGCGTGTGACCCCGGATACGCTGGTGCCACGCCCAGAGACGGAACAACTGGTGGAGCTCGCGCTCTCACGCATCCCGCAGGACACGCTGGCGCGCATCGCCGACATTGGAACCGGTTGCGGCGCGATCGCGCTCGCCTTGGCCCGTGAACGTCCTGCCGCCCATGTCGTCGCCACCGATGTATCGCGCGCGGCGTTGTCAGTCGCCGAGGATAACGCGGCCCGGCACAAGCTTGCCAATGTCGAATTCCGCCAGGGAAACAGCGCGGGCGCACTCACCGGGGTCTTTGATGCCATCGTGAGCAACCCGCCCTATGTCGCCAACGGCGATCCTTGTCTTTGGGGACCAGATCTCTCGTTTGAACCGAAGATCGCGCTCATGGGGGGGCCCGACGGACTCGACGTGATGCGGCGCATCGCCTTCGAGGCGCGCGCGAAGCTCCGCTCTGGCGGCTGGCTCGCGCTGGAACACGGGCACGATCAGCAACCGCGTATCGTTGATCTGCTCCAACGCTATGGATATACCGATATCGAGAGCCGTAACGACTCCGGGGGGGTTCCAAGAATGGTTGTCGCCACATGGAGCGGCTCATGAACGACAGACAGCTCCTGCGCTACGCGCGGCAGATCCTCCTGCCCGAGGTCGGGATCGAGGGGCAGAAGCGGCTGCAAGACGCGTGTGTGCTCATTATCGGCCTTGGCGGACTGGGCACACCATCCGCGCTTTATCTTGCGACTTCGGGCCTTGGTCGATTCATCCTCGTCGACGATGACACGGTCGACATCGCTAATCTGCCACGCCAGATCCTTTACGACGCCACGCAGACCGGGCAACCCAAGGTGGCATGCGCAGCCGCCTTCCTTCAGCGGGCAAACGAAGCGGCACACATTGAGACCATCAACCGGCGGCTGTCAGGCAATGAGCTATTGGCGGTGGTACGGCGCGCCAACGTGGTGCTGGATGCTACCGACAATTTTGAGAGCCGGTTCGCCATCAACCACGCCTGTGTTGCGGCGCGGGTGCCGCTCGTGTCGTCGGCCGTGATCCGGATGGAAGGACAAATCACGGTATTCCGCCGCGACCTCCCCGATGCTCCCTGCTACCGATGTCTTTATGCCGACGGGGTGGATGAGGACACCTGCGTGCATAGCGGCATACTGGCCCCGGTCGCCGGCGTCATGGGAACGCTGCAGGCCCTTGAGGCGATCAAGATCCTGGCCGGGGTCGGCGTCGACCTTGGTGGGCGCCTGCTCCTCTTCGATGGCGCACGCACACAGTGGCGGGAAATTGCGCTTCGGCGTGATCCGCACTGCCCTGTCTGCGGGGATACGGCCGCCACCGTTCCGTAAACTCGACTTCGCACACCAGATCCGGATCCGCCCCGCGGAGGCTTCGCCGCGCACCGGCCCGTCGCACGGATTTTTGCGGGTTTCGGGCGGACGAGCCCCGCTGCGTGAGTCCATTGCGCAGGGTACATGGGGGCAGAAAACACCGAGGCTGCCAAAAAACGGGGTTCCACAGGTCTGGCAGAACGGCCCCTCCACAATAAGGATCCTGGCTTATCGACATCACTGCCATGAGCCCATGGCACTTGCGCCCGTGATGCGGCCTTCGTCCCTACGCGAGGGTGGTTCGCAGGCGTCTATGGACCCGCCGTCACGGGCCTCGTGGTATGGGTCGCTTGTGTTGCCGGACGTGCACCAATAGTCGCAACCCACCGGCTCAGGTTGGCGTAATCGCCAACATGAATCTCGGCGATGTCTTCCAAAATGTCACACCAGGGATAGAGCGCGATATCGGCGATGGAGTATTCGCCACACAGGTAGCGCTGACCCTCCAGCTGGTGATCAAGCAAGGTGCAGTAGCGAGTGAGCTTGTCCCGGTAGCGCGGGAGATGGCATTCAGTCATCGCCTGAGATTCAATCAAGAGATAATGGTATAACTCGCCCATGACAGGCCCCACGTTGGCCACCTCAAACATGAGCCACTTCATGACTTCTGTGCGTGGCCCAAGCCCTGTCGGCAAAAATTGCCCGGATTTTTCTGCCAGGTAGTACAAAATAGCCCCCGATTCGAAGACTGACATACCGCTGTCCCGATCAAGAATTGCAGGTACAGTCGCGTTCGGACTGATGGCCAGAAAACTCGGGGCAAACGTTCCATCAGGCCCTCGATCCACACTCTGGACCTCATGGGGTATACGGGTTTCAGCAAGCATAAGGGAGATTTTCTGTACGTTTGGGCTGGCGGTATTTCTATAGAAGGTAATCATGGACGGGCTCCTCTCCGCTTAAAAAACACATAGGTTATTCGATGACCTGATTGCGCGCCGCGTGCAACACCGAACATGAAGCGTTGTATCAGAAACCGGGGCTTCTTGGCACGACATCGGCGATGAGACCAGGCACTGCGATTGATATCGAGACAGCCTTGCCCAAAATGCTCAGCACTTTCCCGGCAGGCGTAGGTCGCAGAAGCCTCCGTAAAAACAAATGTCCGATCGATCACGGACCGGGTGGCAGACGCAGGTTGTCTCGTATTGGCACAAACCCGCAAAGTGCGCGCGAGCCTGTACAAATGCGGCACATCGTGCCGTTTTTAAATTGCAGCGGGAGCAGGCTGGATGGTGGGCCAAAACCTGTGAGGACGCCGATTTTCACTGTGGTTGCGCCTCCGGCAGTGGTCACCGGAGACCGGTCGTCCATACCGGGACCGCCCAATTCCGATATCTGGGATACCTTTTCGGTAATCTGAGGGTTATACAGGAGGCTCGCGAAACAGCGCCAAGCGGAGTACACCCCAGTCGGCCTCCCATTCAAAAATCGCGGATTCACGGAAACGGGTACGCACAAAACGGGAGATGCGCCCATCGAGCACTGACATCATGAGGCGCGCTGCGACCGTGGCCGGCTCCCTCAGCCGGTTGTGCAGTTCATCCTCGCGCAGCACCTGTTTCAGCTGCACCTCGATGCGGTCGAACAACTGCACCACGCGCTCCCGCAGCCGCTCAATCTCTCCAGACAGGACATTGCCCTGCATGAGGCAGGCGAGACCCGGGTTCTTGTCGGCAAAGGCCAGCGTGAGCAGAAGCAACTTCGCGGCGCGCCGCTCTCCGGTAGGTTCCTCCGCGAGCACCCGGGTAATTCGGGGAAAGAGGCTCTCCTCGATAAATTCGATCAGTGCCTCGAACATCCGAGCCTTGCTCGGGAAATGCCGGTACAACGCGGCCTCGGACACCGAGAGACGCCGGGCAAGGGCAGCGGTGGTCACCGGCTCTCCGGCACCCGCCTCCAGCATGGCGGCAAGGGCCTCCAGTACCTCCCTGCGCCGGGTTCCCGATGCCGGTCTGGGCATACTACAGCCGTTTGGCCTCGCGCACGTTACCTTCCGTATCAACCTGGACAAGAAACTGCCCCCAGCGGGCAAGGCGCCCGGCAACACACCCGGAGCCTTCCATCAGGATCTCCTCGAACGAAACGCTGCACAAGGTGCCGTCAGCCCCGGGGGATCCGACCTCAACCCGGAGCGTATCTGCATCGGGCCAGCCATTCTGCTGGCACAGTGCCGCAAGTTGCGGACTGGTTTCGAAGAATCGCGCGATCTTGCCCTCGTTCACGCCACCCCCCTGGACGATATCAAGGTGCCAACACCCTGATCTGTAAACAGCTCGAGCAGCAGCGCGTGCGCGACCCGCCCATCGACGATGTGCGCTGCCCCCACACCGCGCTCGACCGCCACGAGCGCGGTGTGTACTTTGGGCCGCATGCCTCCGTGGATCGTGCCGGCCGTGATCAGCGCCTGCGCCTGGCCCTGCGACAACCGGCTCATCAGCTGGCCGTTGCCGTCGAGCACACCACTCGTGTTCGTCAGCAGTATCAGCTTTTCGGCGCACAGGGTCGATGCCAGCTCGCCGGCCACGAGGTCCGCGTTGATATTGTATGTCTGCCCCGCTGCGTCGACCCCGATTGGCGCAATCACGGGGATGAAATCCTGCGTATCGAGAAGCGTGACGATCGAGGGATCGATCGACTCCACTTCCCCGACGTGGCCAATATCAATGATCTCGCTTGGCAACCCCTCGGTGGACTCGCGCCGGACCATCATCTTGCGTGCGCGCACAAGCGCGCCGTCCTTGCCCGTGAGACCGACTGCCCGTCCGCCATGCTGGTTGATGAGGCTGACGATTTCCTTGTTGACGAGACCCCCGAGCACCATCTCGACCACGTCCATGGTCTCGCGGTCTGTCACCCGCATGCCCTCCACGAAACGGCTCTCCTTGCCGATGCGTTCGAGCACGCGGCCGATCTGCGGGCCACCACCATGTACGATCACGGGATTGATGCCCACGAGCTTCATCAGGACGATGTCCTGCGCGAAGGCGCTTTTCAGCGCGTCTTCCACCATCGCATTGCCGCCGTACTTGATGACGATCGTGCGACCGTGAAAACGCTTGAGATAGGGCAGCGCCTCAATCAGCAGTTGCGCGCGATCTGCTGGCGACACCGCGATTGGATTCATGAGCGACCCGGGCATGTTTGCGAGGCGCAAACTTAACCGATTCGGGGCCGCGACACCAGACTGGCCGGGAGCGCGTGGCTCCCGGATAGAAACGCCCCGCGAGGCCCGGCTTCATCCGGGGCCCCGCGGGGCGGGGGTTTACTGTCAACGCTCAGGACAGCTGGATCTTTTTCGGTTTGATCTCTTCGGCCTTGGGCAGAGTCAGCTCCAGAACCCCATCGCGGTAGCTTGCCTTGATGGCCTTGTCGTCAATGCGTGTCCCGAGACGGACGCTACGACTGCACTTGCCGTATCGCCGCTCCTGCCGGAGCAGTCGGTCATCGCTCTTCTCCGCATCCTCATAACGGCTTTCGCCAGTGATCGTCAGCACGCCATTGGAAAGCGTGACGTCAATGTCCTCCTTGCTGACACCTGGCATCTCAGCCCGGATCACGTACTCATTGTCCCGCTCCATTACGTCCATCGGCATCGTGATTGCCAGGGCGGACTCGCTCGCTCGCCGGAGCGGACGGAAAAAACCCTCAAACAGATTGTCGAGTTCGTCATTTACAAGGGTCCAGCCGTCGCGCACCGGGTTTTGCACAAGACCAGTCGTGTTCATGACTTCACCTCCTGAAGGATTAGAATCACGCCCTTTTTATGTGGTCTGAGCCAAATAATTTCAAGATGGTCCGCATCACAGGATGTACCGGGCCAGATTGTCGTCCTGCGCCAGATCGGACAGCTGCCGATCGACATAGGCGTCATCGATAACGACGTTTTCGCCATTGCGGTCAGGCGCTTCGAACGACACCGCCTCAAGCAACCGCTCCATGACCGTATGGAGCCTGCGTGCGCCGATATTCTCCGTACGCTCGTTCACCTGCCAGGCAATCTCGGCAATGCGCCTGAGCGCGGAAGGCTGAAATTCGAGATTGACACCCTCGGTCAAGAGCAGCGCTGAATACTGTTCGGTCAGCGATGCATCTGGCTCGGTCAGGATGCGGACGAAGTCATCGACGGTGAGCGCGTCGAGCTCCACCCGGATAGGCAGCCGTCCCTGGAACTCCGGAATCAGGTCCGACGGTTTTGCAAGATGGAACGCACCCGAGGCGATGAACAGGATATGGTCCGTCCTCACCATGCCGTACTTGGTCGAGACCGAGGAACCCTCGACGAGCGGGAGCAGGTCGCGCTGCACACCTTCCCGGGAAACGTCCGGGCCCTGGCCATTATGTCCAACGATCTTGTCGATCTCATCGATAAACACGATCCCGTGCTGTTCCACGCGCTCCACGGCGCGGGCCTTGAGATCCTCATCGTTCACCAGGCGCGCCGCCTCCTCTTCGGTCAGCAGCTTCATCGCTTCCCGTATCTTCACCCGCCGCGACTTCGTGCGCCGACCCCCGCCCATGTTCTGAAATACATTCTGCAGCTGGCTCGTCATCTCCTCCATGCCCGGAGGCGCAAAGATCTCGACCCCCAGCGGAGAGGATTGCAGCTCGATCTCGATCTCCCGGTCATCCAGTCCGCCCTCTCGAAGCTGCTTGCGGAAGCGCTGGCGACCGGCGCCGTCGGTGGGCTCCGGATGTGCAGCGGCGCCGGACAAACCATAGGAAGTCTCGCGCGCGGGCGGCATGAGGATATCGAGGATACGGTCTTCCGCGGCGGCCTCGGCATGGATACGGACCTTGGCCATCTCTTCCGTGCGAGTCATCTTCACACCAATGTCCGCAAGGTCCCTGACGATGGAATCAACGTCGCGGCCGACGTATCCCACCTCAGTGAACTTGGTCGCTTCGACCTTGATGAAAGGCGCCTGGGCCAGTTTGGCGAGACGCCGCGCGATCTCGGTCTTGCCAACGCCGGTGGGCCCGATCATCAGAATATTCTTCGGCGTGATCTCATTGCGCAGGTCATCACGCTCCACCTGGGTGCGTCGCCACCGGTTACGCAGCGCGACGGCGACGGCGCGCTTGGCCGCCGCCTGACCGACAATGTGTTTGTCAAGCTCTTGCACAATCTCACGCGGCGTCATCTCGGACATGGCTAGACTAGCTCTTCAATGCTTAATTGATGATTGGTATAGATGCAGATGTCGGCCGCGATATGGAGCGCACGCTCGACGAGCGAGCGGGCATCGAGCGTTGTGTTCTCGAGGAGTGCCCGGGCTGCCGCCTGGGCATACGGTCCGCCCGAACCGATCGCGATCAGGCCGCCTTCGGGTTCGATCACGTCGCCGTTTCCCGTGATCAGGAGCGAGCTATTGCGGTCGGCAACGGCGAGCAAGGCCTCGAGGCGCCTAAGCATCCGGTCCGTGCGCCAGTCCTTGGCGAGCTCCACAGCGGCCCGCGTGAGATTGCCCTGATGCTTCTCGAGCTTCCCTTCGAAACGCTCGAAGAGCGTAAACGCATCGGCGGTCGCGCCAGCAAAGCCGGCAAGCACCTGGTCCTTGTAGAGTCGTCGCACCTTGCGTGCGTTGCCTTTCATGATGGTGGTACCAAGCGACACCTGACCGTCGCCACCCAGCACAACCAGCCCTTCCCGGCGCACCGAGAGGATGGTAGTCCCATGAGCAATCTCCAAACCCCTAACCCCCCGATCTTCGGTACGCAGACTTGGGCAAGATGGAGGCGGACATGCCAAAAGCCAAGAGGCGGTTTACACTCGGATCCTATGGTCTGGATTTTGCATGACTATTTCCAGTAACTAAGCGCCCTATATGAGAAAAAAAATTGAAGTGTCGGATCTGAAACCCGGGATGTATGTCTCGGCGCTCGATCGTCCGTGGATCGAAACTCCGTTTCTTTTTCAAGGCATTACCATCGAATCATACGATCAGATCGAGGAGTTGCGGCGCTACTGCAACTACGTCTTCATCGATGACCTGTCGATTGCCCGCCCCGCCCAAGAACGGCACATCGAGATCGAATTGTTCAAAAAATCGGCACAAGGGGCACTCGACGCACGTTCCTCGACCCCCCGGCAGTCGGTGAAGTTCGAGCAGGAATTGCAACATATTGAAGCAGATTACCGCAAATTCATGGGAGTTGCCGACGATTTCATGAAAGACGTCCGTCTAGGCCGCAGCCTGGACATCGAGCCGGTCAAGACCACCGTGCACGAGGCGGTTGAAAGCATTCTCCGCAACCCTGACGCGCTCATCTGTCTCACGCAACTCAGGGGGAAAAGCCAGTCCACGGCGCTGCATTCGATGCGCGTCTCGATCCTCTCAATAGCCTTCGCGCACCATCTCCAGCTGCCATTGCCGACCCTGAACGCCATTGGCATCGGCGCCCTGCTGCACGACGTCGGCAAGGGCCGGTTGCCGGAGGAGTTGATCAACAAGACCGGGGCGCTCACCTTTGCCGAGCAGGAACTGATGAAGCGCCACGTCCCGCTTGGTCTCGAGATCGTCACCGACACCCGCGGACTCCCTGCCGAGGCAATCGACGCCGTCGCGCTCCATCATGAATATTTTGACGGCAGCGGCTATCCGGGCCAGATCAAGAAACCGGCGAGCCTCATCGGCCAGATCACTGCCCTCGTCAACCATTATGACGCGCTGACTTCGGATGTTGCGGGCCGCCCAGCCATATCACCGCATGCCGCCCTGCTGCACCTGTATGCGCAGCGGGATATGTTGTTTGAGCGGGGGCTGGTCGAGCGATTTACCCAGTGTGTCGGCATCTACCCCATTGGCTCGCTGGTTCAGTTAAGCACAGGGCACGTGGGTATTGTCGCCGCGATCAACCGTGCACGGTTTCTGCGCCCCAAGATCGCGCTCGTCGTGGACGATCAAGGACACCGCTACACCCCGGCAAAGATGGTGGATCTTTCGGATCAGGCGCGGGACGAGGCATCTAGGCGCTGGGAAATCAAATCGGTGCTTCCACCGGCAAACTTTGACCTTATCTCTGCTGCCGACCTCGCCGTACTCGTCGCAGACGCAACCCGCTAGCGGTTGCCTGAAGGCAACCGCCGTTCCGTCACACCCACACAAACCTGCACGGCAACCTATCGCCGGGCCGCTCGCTCTCCTATGGCATGCCCTCTGAATTCGAAGCAGCGCCTTATCGGCAGCCGGATGCGACAAGTGCCGACTTGCCATCATTTTTCATACCTTTATAGAGAACTTGTTTGGATAGAGAACTTGTTTGGATCCTGCCGTTTCCCGGTTCATCGTTTTCCGGTAGAGCCAGCTTCCGTCGGGGCCCGCCGCCGGGCCTGTGTCACGCCCGATTCATCGCCTGTGCGATCATCAGTCCTCGCTGGCGCCGCTGCCTGCCGCCGCGCGCGCGGATGCGCCTTGTCGTAGACGCTGGACAGATACTGGAAATTCAGGTGCGTGTAGATCTGGGTAGTCGCGAGACTGCTGTGCCCAAGGAGCTCTTGCACGGCGCGCATGTCGCCACTTGATTCCAGCAGATGGCTTGCAAACGAGTGCCGCAGCATGTGCGGATGCACCGCCTGATCGAGCCCCTGGCGCAATGACCAGAGACGGACACGCTCCTGGATCGCCCGGCGTCCAAGCCGGGTTCCTCGTGCGGTCACGAATACCGCGGGCTCGTTCTCGATAGCCCATAGACTACGCACTGCCAACCATTCCCGCAGGGCTTTTCTCGCGTAGCGTCCTACTGGCACCATGCGCGTACGGCCGCCTTTCCCACGCACGCGCAGGGACTCCATACTGCTATCCAGGTCCCGGCGGTCCGTCTGTGCGAGTTCCGAGAGCCGGAGACCGCACGAATAAAAGAGCTCAAGCAGCGCGCGATCTCTCAGGCCCACAATCGATGGATCGGCGATCTCCAGGAGGCGCGCCGTTTGGTCGACGCTGAGGGCCCGCGGCAGGCGCTTGGGGGAGCGCGGCGCCTTGATATGTGCCAGTGGGTTGATCTCCATGCGACCGCGGCGGATCAGGTAGGCGTAAAACGACCGGCCGCTCGCGAGATGGCGCTGGACACTGCGGCCAGTGAGCCCGGAACCGTGGAGCAAGGCGACATAACTGCGGGCGCGGGCCGCATCGAGGCACCCCCAGTCCGCAAGACCCTCGGCACGCATGAATGCATGGAGTCTGCAGAGATCAAGCTGATAAGCAGACACGGTGTGCGGAGAAAGCCGGCGCCCGTCTGCAAGTTCGGACACGAACGACCGGATATCGGCCGTCATGTCCAAATCATGGCCCAGGGACGTTGAAGCGGATGGAGAGCGAGTGCGTCAGCAGTTCGCCGAGCCGGGTGAGGTACAACGTACCCATGGCTGCATGAAACCGGTGGTGGTCATGACTACCGAGTGCGAGCAACCCGCGCCATGCCGTCCCCTGAAGCGGAATCAGCGCGGTCGACTTGACGTCGCCTTTTTTTTGAAACAGGAACTGCAGCGATTGCGCGTCAAGGGCGGGCGCGCACACCGGCTTACGATCGGCACAGCGTGCCCACAGGGCTTCGAAACGCGGCTCGCGCGGAAGCATGAACTCCGGTCGCACCTCACGATCGCCTTGTTCCGGCCACTCAATCAGCAGGGAGATGATATCGAGATCGAATTCCTGGCGCAGCAACCCATGTACGGTCTCGAAAACGTCATCAACGGAGCCACAGTCGATCAGGGCCAAGGCGAAGCGGTGCAGCCGTGCGGCAATGCGATCATTGTCGCGCGCCATGTCCACAAGGTCGCGCAGCTGGCGCTCGGACAACGCGTACTTGTCGCGGAGTGCGTCGATCTGCCGTTCAATCAGCGACACGGCGCCCCCATGGGCCGGGTGCGGAACCCGGAGTATCTCAAGAAGGTCGAGGTGCCGGACGAAATAGTCCGGATTGTCCCTCAGGTGACGCGCCACCGCGTCTTCCCACGACAGCTTCTCTCGGATCTGCTTCTTGTTGGTCATTCTGCGTTCCAGTCAATGATGCCATCATAGACCCGGGTCGCGGGACCGGTCATCAGGATCGGGTGACCGTTTCCGGACCATTGCACTTCGAGTGAGCCACCGCGCAACTCGACTTCCACGCGCTCACCAAGAAGATCGCGGGCGCGTCCAGCGGCCACCGCGGCGCATGCGCCGGTACCGCACGCCAGTGTTTCCCCTACGCCGCGCTCGTAGACCCGTAGTCGCAACTTATGCCGCGATCGGACCTCAGCATACCCCGCGTTGACCCCGGACGGAAAGCGCCGATGCTCGGAAATGGCGCGGCCCTGGCTCGCAACCGGCGCCCCGTCCACATCGGCGATGAACTGAACCGCATGCGGATTGCCGATTGACAGGACAGTAACCCCGACAGGCCCCCCGTCAGTATCGAGAGTATAGATGAGCTCCTGACGGGCTGCCTTGAAGGGGACTACCTGCGGGTCGAAGTTCGGAATCCCCATATCCACCGTGACGCGACCATCTTGCTCGACACGCGGACGTATCACGCCACCGAGTGTCTCTACCGTGAGTTCGCGCTTTTTCGTCAGCCCTTCGTCATACACGAAATGCGCAAAACAGCGCGCCCCGTTGCCACACTGTTCGACCTCGGTCCCATCAGCATTGAAAATGCGATAACGGAAGTCCACGTCTGGGCGCGTTGCCGGTTCGACCACGAGCACCTGGTCGCAACCGATCCCGCGATGACGGTCGGCGATAAAACGGACCTGTTGTGGGCCGAGCACAAGCGGCTGTCGTACGCTGTCCAGAACAACGAAATCATTTCCCAGGCCGTGCATCTTCGTGAAACGCACCTTCAACCTTATTTACCCCTGCTCAGTGGTGTAACCAAAGGCGCCTGCTCTCCCATCGTGCGCTCACCGGCCCACAGGGTCTCGTACGCTGCTCGTGCCCGCACGATCTCGAAGCGATCGCCGTCCACCAGGATCTCCGGTGGTAACAGGCGGCTGTTATAATGCGACCCCATTGATGAACCGTACGCACCTGCAGTCCGTACCGCGAGCAGGTCACCCTCCATGATGCAAAGCTGGCGTCCGCGTCCGAGAAAATCGGCGCTCTCGCAGACAGGTCCGACAACGTCGTATGTGGACTCCGGTCCGGCACGCCGCCGGACCGGCACAATCTCGTGCCAGGCGTCATAGAGCGCCGGGCGCAGCAGGTCATTCATGCCGGCATCGACAATCGCGAAGCGTCTGGATGGGACGCTTTTAAGGTACTCGACAGTCGTCACCAGGATACCCGCCTCGCCGATGATCGCGCGACCCGGCTCGATGATCAATGCAAGATCCGAAAGACCGCGCTCCGCGAGCATCGCGAGCAGGCGGTCGACATACTGCTGCGGTTCGGGCGGATCCTCATCACGGTACCGCACACCGAGCCCACCGCCCGCGTCCAGATGTTCAAGCCGATGACCCGAGGCGCGCAGCATCTGCGCAAGCTCAAGAATGCGTGCGAATGCATCCTCGAACGGGGCAAGGCTCACGAGCTGGGAACCGATGTGGCAGTCCAGCCCCACGAGCACAAGGTGGCGCATGCCCTTCATGGCTGCGGCGATCCGCGGCGCCTCCGCGATCGGGATACCGAATTTGTTGTCGCGCATGCCGGTCGCGATGTAGGGGTGCGTATCAGGATCGACGTCAGGATTCACCCTCAGGGAAACACGCACATGCGCCTGCATGGCCGCTGCGGTCCGCTCAAGGCGTTCAAGCTCCGATTCCGACTCCACGTTGAAACAGTCGATCCCTTCGCCAATGGCGTAGCGCATCTCCGCCACGGTCTTGCCCACCCCGGAGAACACCACCTTGCGCGGGTCACCGCCAGCCCGTCGCACGCGTCTCAACTCACCCTCGGAGACAATGTCGAATCCGGAACCGAGGCCGGCCAGCAGCCCAAGCACAGCCAACGAAGGGTTCGCCTTCACCGCATAGCACACCCGGTGTGCCGCCATGCCAAACGCTGTATCAAAGCGCCGCCAGCGATCCTCGATCGCGTTGCGCGAATAGACGTAACACGGGGTTCCAACCTGCTCCACGATCCCTGAAAGAGGCAGCTGCTCGACCCACAGGTCGGTGCCGCGATACGCGAAGGGACCGCTCATGGGATAGGATGCGTTGCCGGCGAGGCCGGCACAGGCTTGGGGGTCGCAACACCCTGAGCCGGGGGCACAGCCGCCTTCTTCGGAAGATAGAGCGCCCCGTTGCGGCCACAGCCTGCAAGGACCACGAGGCCGAAGACCGCGAGGAGCCGAACACAAGTGGACACCCTTGCTGAAGAAATCGAGTTCCCGGCCATTTTTTCGATGGGGCCTATACAATCGACAGCAGGACGCCGCTGCCCACGAGCACCGACTTGATGTCAGCAAAAGACGGCACATCCATGCATGGGCGCGCACCCGGCGCTACGGTCTCTCCGCGCTGCCACCGTCGCAACAATGCTAACACAGGGGCGCACGGCAGTAGCGTGTCGTCGGAGGGGGCGAGGAGTTCGATCTCGCGCCGGACCGGCGCATCATGGCGTTCTCCCTGGACACAGAGCCGCAGACCCATCCCCGGTGTGGCGGCTCGCAATGGCCGACCCACAGACGCGGCAAAACGTTCCGGTTCCGCAAGCAATCCCCATCGTCGCAGCCAACTGATCATCTGCACCGCGCGCATCAGGCCAGGGGCATACGAAGCCTGATAACGCACCGTCGTAGCACCGAAACGCTTCGGGAATAACTCAAGATCGGCAGCATCCTGGCAGAACAACCGACGACGGCCGAACGGTGGCGAGAACATGACCTCTGCCGCTGCCGCGCCGATGCGCACCTCCTGCCATCTCCCGGCCTCAAGACGCCGGATCGGGCGGCCTGCGTCGGCAAACAGCGCACGCACAGCCGCTGGTCCTCCGGCAACGCCTGTGCACAGCGAGATATCAATCACATCGATGCGGTCAAACGCTGACGCGAGTTCTGCGGCAAGCGCCCCGGAGAGGGCCGGTATCATTCCAGCGCCGGACAAGGCACAGACCCCGTTTCCGCGGGCGCGATCGTCGAGGGTCGAGATTCCGAGGATAAAGGATCGCGTATTGGCAACGTCGACATAATGCACGCGCCGGCGGACACAGGCAGACGCAACCCCATAATCGCGCCACTGGAACGGGCCGGCCGCATGCACCGCGGCGAACACTCCGTCGAGCGCCGCATTGACCGAAGCAGCACGGGTCACATCCACCGGAACAAAATCGATTCCCAGCCCGGCAGCTTCCCGCGCACCGTGCCCGGCATCACGACCGCCGAGAACGCACTCGATGCCGGGCTCGCCCTGTAACCGCCGCAGCAGCCCGCCACCGATCCTCCCGTAACCACCGATCACCAGTATCTTTTTTGGCACATACCAAGGATAGTATAATTGAACCTGCTGACGGACCCGTGCTATCAGGGGTTCGCGGTGCGGGAACGGAAACCGGACCACCCGTGGCATCGGGCAGACAAGGGGGCCTTTCAGGACGACTGGATGACTGATTCCGAATTCCAAGAGCAGGCGACGCGAACACTGGCTGAGATCGAGCAGGCGGTAGAGGCGAGTGGCGCGGACGTGGATTTCGAGACGGTATCCGAGGTCCTGACCCTCGAATTCCAGGACGGCTCGAAGATCATCGTCAACAAGCAATCCCCTGCACACCAGATCTGGGTGGCAACGCGGTCTGGCGGGTTCCACTACGGATACGATGGGGCACGCAAGGCGTGGTTCAACGACCAGACCGGACGTGAACTGCTCGAGGAACTCGAAGAGTTCACGAGCCGTCAGGCAGGGGCTCCGGTAACACTGCGCTAGCTCACCTCCACTCCCCTTCGAGGCGCTCGAAACCGGCTGGCTCGCCGCATTTTGGGCATGGCAGTCGCGACACATCCTCGGGCAGAAGTGTCACTGCATCGTGATAACACAGGGTGCAGCGCGGCACGCGGTCGGCAAAGATCCAGGTGCTGCCCACGGAATGGCAATTGTCACAACGAAACAACGAGAGGAACGGCATCTCCTCTCGTCCGTGACCGACGCCGAGATCATGCTCCTCGTAACGACAGTTCCCGCAGCGAAATGACACGAATCCGCCCACGTATCCTCCGGGTGCCATCAGAAAATGGGCCGCAGACAGTGTCGCGCCCATAGGCACCGACGCGCATGAATTTAACAACATCGTTTCTAATGGAAACCATTAGAATGATTTGTTGATTTTTTTAATATCCAGATCTCTAACAGAAAACTGGGTTCATTGGACGCCGGACAGACGTGCTGATCCGCGCGCACGGATCAGCACGTCTGCGCAATGCTCGGCCTCAGGGTCCTCGAGCATTGCCATGCCGGTTCTCGGCTCGCCATTGGCAACCTTCGCGGTCCTGGGCGACGCGACGGCGGCCGATACTGGTGCGACCGCCCTCACCGGCAATCTGGGTGCTGACCCAGGTAGTGCGATCACAGGCAAGGCTGTATCACCGTCAAAACGGCCCTTCAGCCTCCGAAGACAATCGTCACGATCTCGCGATAACGCTGGACATAGTGCACGACGATGCCGGCGCGGACGTGCTCGGGGAGCTCGTCGAAATCAGCCTTGTTGGCTTTCGGCAGAATAATCTCCATGATCTTCACCCGTCGCGCAGCGATCACCTTCTCACGAGCGCCCCCGACGGGTAGCACGTGCCCGGTCAGCGTGATCTCGCCGGTCATGGCAAGTGGCCGTCTGATCTTCTGGCCCCGAGCGAGCGACAGCAGCGCGGTCGCCATGGTGATCCCGGCGCTCGGACCATCCTTTGGAATGGCGCCTGCGGGCACGTGCAGATGAATATAGGCCTTTTCAAAGAAATCCGTACGGCACCCGAAGCGGCCGCAATGCGAAGAGATGTAGCTGTAGGCGATCTCCGCCGACTCCCGCATGACATCGCCCAGCTGTCCGGTCAGCTTGAAACCACGCGCATTGGTATGTACCCGGGTTGCCTCGATATCGAGGATTGCCCCACCCATCGGTGTCCAGGCAAGCCCGGTCACCACGCCGACACCCTGCAATGGCTTCACCGGCTGAAATACCGGTTTGTCGAGATATTGCTCGAGGTTGGACACAGTGATGCGGATCGGAGGCTTCTTCCCCCGGAGCAAGGCAACCGTCGCTTTACGCGCGATCGTGCCAAGCTTCTTCTCGAGGTTGCGGACACCGGCCTCACGTGCGTAACCCTCGATGATCTCCCGAACCGCCGCGGTCTCGATCTTGAGTTGTGCCGGCTTGAGACCCGCTCGAAGCACCTGCTTCGGAATCAGATGGTTTTTCGCGATGGCAAGCTTCTCGCTCGTGATGTATCCGGGCAGACGAATGGACTCCATACGGTCAAGCAGCGGACGCGGGATCGTGTCCAGCTGGTTCGCCGTGCAGATGAACAGCACCTTCGACAGATCGAAGCGGACATCGAGGTAGTGATCCAGAAAATCGACGTTCTGCTCCGGATCGAGCACCTCGAGCAGCGCGGATGCGGGATTTCCAAGATAAGAAGAGCCGATCTTGTCGATCTCGTCCAGCATGATCACCGGATTGGACACCCCGACGTCCTTGATCGCCTGCACGAACTTGCCTGGCATAGCACCGATGTAGGTCCGTCGGTGCCCTTTGATCTCCGCCTCGTCGCGCATGCCGCCGACCGAGAAACGGTAGAACTTTCGCCCGAGCGCCGCCGCAACTGACCGTCCGATCGAGGTCTTTCCAACCCCTGGGGGACCGACAAGCAACAGGATCGAACCTGCGACCTCGCCTTTCATCACCCCGACCGCCAGAAACTCGATGATACGGTCCTTGACGTCGTCAAGTTCCTCGTGCTCCGCATCCAGCACCTCGCGGGCGTGATCGATATCCGCCTTATCCTTGGAATACACGCCCCACGGCATGAGGGTCAGCCAGTCAAGGTAGTTGCGCGTCACCGCGTACTCGGGAGATCCGACCTCGAGCACGGAGAGTTTCTGCAGTTCGTCGTCGATCCGTTTCTGCGCGGCCTCGGGAACAGTGAGGCGCTCGAGGCGTCCGCGGAACAGTTCAAGCTCGGCGGTACGATCGTCCTTCGCTAGCCCGAGTTCCTTCTGAATCGCCTTCAGCTGCTCCCGTAGGAAAAACTGCCGCTGCTGGTCGTTAACCTTCTCCTCGACGCGCTCCCGGATACGGGTCTGCGCCTTGGCAACCTCAACCTCCTTGCGCAGCAGTACGAGCACCTTTTCGAGGCGCTCCAGTATGCGTGTGGACTCCAGTATCTCTTCGAGCTCCTGCTTGTTCGCGCTCGTCAGGGACGCTGAAAAATCTGCAAGCCTTGACGGATCCTGAGGACCAAACCTATTGAGAAAGAACTTGAGTTCCTCGCCATACAGCGGGTTGAGCGGCAGAAGCTCCTTAATGGTATTGATGATCGCAACCGCATAGCCCCTGATCTCGGCACTGTCCTGATACTTCGGCTCAGGGAAATATTCGACGCGGACCGTGAGTGGACGTTCGCGCGAAATCCAGGACTGAATGTGAAATCGCTGCAGTCCTTCTACGTATATCTGGAGCTTGTCATCGCTCGACGCGACACGGTGAATGCGGCACACCGTGCCCATCGCATAGAAATCCTCCGGGGTCGCCATGAGCGGGTCGTCACCACGCACCAGGACAAGACCGATGACCTTCTGCGGGGATTCCATGGCAAGCTCGACCGTGCGCAGCCAGGGATCCCTGTCGACCACGAGCGGGATCGCCTGCGCAGGGAAAAACGGCCTGTTTTCAAGCGGCAGGATCTGTGTGACGGTTGGCAGCACGTCGTCCGGCCGCGCCAGGGGCCCGTTATCGGGGTTCTGCGCGTCCGCCTGCGCCTGTTCGCTCGGGTTTTCGGCCATTTAGATTTATAATAGATCAGGTAGTGACATGGGGCGGCGGTCCTGCGACTTCAAGGGGCACTGTGACTTTTTGCGGCAGACCGGGTCGGATGGGTTCATACGCGGATTCCGTGTAGAGTAACGACGTGAAACCATGGCTCATTATTATTATCCTCGGGTTTGCGCTCGCCGGTTGCGCAACCCTGCCGGCCGCATTGCGCGCGCCCAACGTGACATCCTTTACGGTCAGCGAAGCACAACAGGGGCAGGCGCCAGCCGGGGTCCGGGTGCGTTGGGGCGGAACCATTGCCCAGGTCAGAAACGGCCAGGCACATACGTGGATGGAAATCGTTGAGCAACCGCTCGCGCGCAACGGCCGGCCACACCGCACAGACCAGAGCGACGGCCGTTTTCTTGCCCGTTTTACCGGCTTTCTGGATCCTGCCATCTATGCTACCGGGCGAAAACTTACCGTCGTTGGTGAGCTGGAACACACCCAAGTTCGGACCATAGGCCAATTTTCCTACACCTTCCCGGTGGTCAAGGTTACAAGTTTCCATCTCTGGCGGCCACTGCCAAAGCGCCGATATTGGCCCACACCGAATCCCTTCTGGTATAACCCATGGTACCCATGGGGCTATCCGTTCTACTAATGCGATCGCGGTCCCGGCGCGCGCGTTCCATACGGTTGGTGTTCGCCACTGCAGCCGCGCTCCTGATCGCCGGTTGCGCCTCGATGCCAGCATCCCTGAAAGCGTACGGGCTCAACAAAACCCTGGATCTGTCGGTCGTGGCCCGCCACCCCACGGCATATGTCGGTCGCCTCGTGCGATGGGGCGGCATCATCATCGCAGCCCGGAATCTCGCGCACGAGACCCGTTTTCAGATCCTCGCGTACCCACTCGACCATATCGGGCATCCCGAGTCCAACGGGACACCGCTTGGGCGATTCCTCGCAGAGACCCCGGGCTACCTTGAAACCATGATCTATCGCCACGGCCGTGCGGTCACGGTCGTTGGCCGCGTGCAGGGCGTGGTTCACGGGAAAATTGGCGCTGCTTCCTATACTTACCCGGAGATCGCGGTGCGGCGGATTTACCTCTGGCCGAGGCAGCGGCGCGCCCAGCCCCAGCTTGGCGTAGGTATTGGCATCGGCATCGGCGGTTGAGCAGCGCGCCGCCCGGCATCCACCCGAACGCCCTCCCCGCCCCCAGGGCCTCACATTCGGGCTGTGCCGTTCCTATCGGGTTCAGCACGAGCCTGGCTCGACTATAATCAAGCCAGAGACAGCAGGAGGTGATCATGTCCGTCACGCTCTACCAGTTCTTCCACCGGCAGATCGAGAATGGTTTCGGCAGGAAAGGCATCAGCGAACCGGCCACGGTCGATTACGTCAGTGATGTGCTCACGCGTTTCGCACGCACCTCGGCACTGTACGCGCTCACGGACGGAGAAAGACCGCTGGAGACGGTCGTCCAGTTTCTCGTCGAGCACCAGCGCGCCCAGGACATGCAGCCGCCGGACCATTCACGGCAGGTACTGATCATGCGCCACCTTGGCGAATACACCCTCTTCATGTGCGGTCTGTTTCGCGAACGCCTGAAGTCCAACGGGCAGCTTAATCACTACCGGGACCACGGCCGTACTGCCTTCTGGCAAAGCGCCGACTTTGAACACAACCCCCGCAGGGCACATGTGTTCCGCCGTCTTTACTTCGATTTCGAACGGGTATCAAACGCCATCGATTACATACGGACCGAACAGTTTCCGGTGGTTCCCTATGGCCAAAAGATCAACCCGCTGACGGCGGTCTGGCGCCTATAGCCGTATCAGCGGCGCGCCCAGCGACGGACCGCCACCGTATGTCGTCTGCTGACCGCGAGCTTTTTATCAAGCCCGGTCAACACGACGCGCCACGTGCCGCTCACGTCCTTCTCGATACCCTCAATGTAGCCGGTTGCGACCAGTGCGTTGCGGTGGATACGCAGAAAGGTCTTCCCGAACTCCCGCTCGAGATTGACCAGAGAATCCTCGATCAGATGCTCCTCCTTGGTGGTCCGGACCGTGACATATTTGCTGTCGGCGAGGAAATACAGGATATCGCTGACGGGCACAAGACGGATATTTCCCCGCAAGTGCACACTGAGATGGGACCGCACAACCGGCTCTTCCTGCCCCTGATTGACATCGTGCAGCTGCTGCAGCGTCAGTTTTCCGACCTTGGAAAGCGCTTTTGCGAGACGATCCTTGCGAATCGGTTTCAGCAGATAATCAACCGCGTTGACCTCAAAGGCATCCAGGGCATGCTGGTCGTACGCGGTGGTGAAGATGACACTGGGAGGGCTCTCCATCGCCATCAGGTGCATCGCGGCCTCAAGACCATCCATCTCCGGCATACGGATGTCCATCAGCAGGACATCCGGACTGAGCATGGAGGTCTTTTCGAGCGCCTCCGTGCCATTCATGGCCTCGCCCACCACCACGTGATCGCCAAGCTCGCCAAGCAGCTCCCGCAACCGGTCGCGCGCAAGCTTCTCATCATCAACCACCAGAACTTTCATGATCTCATTCCTCCTCGCGGCCCCGTCCCTGGCCCGCGACGTGCCCACACAATCAGACGCGCCGTCACCGACACGATTGGACATGGCAGACCCGGCTTTCGCAAGAGACGACCGTCCCGGCCTGCTCAGCCACGCATGATCGGCATCTTCACTTTGACATGATAGTGGCCCCCCTCTTCGAAGGTCTGCAGGGTCGCTTCGCTTCCGAAGTAGGTCTCGAGCCGCTGGCGGATATTGTCGAGGGCTATGCGGTTGCCCTTGCCATGCGCCCGCGTGGGCGCGTCCGGCAGCGGGTTGCTGATCAGGACATTCAGTCGCTGCTCCGACTCAGTCCAAAGGTCGATACGCACCGTTCCTCCACCGAAACGCGGCTCGATGCCGTGATAGATCGCATTTTCCAGCAGCGGCTGCAGGGTCAGCGCAGGGATCAAGGCGTTCCGCGGCACATTGCTGACGTTCCAGCTGACCTTGAGCCGGTCACCGAGACGCAGTTTTTCGATCTCAAGATACTGTCGCGAGATCTCCCGCTCCGCTGACATCGGCACCAGTTTTCGTGCGTCTGCGAGCAACACGCGGAACAAATCCGCCAGGTCCTGCAACGCTGCCTCCGCCCGTGGCGGGTCGGTACGCGTGAGACTCGCGATGCTGTTCATGCTATTGAACAGAAAATGCGGCCGAATGCGCGACTGCAATGCCTGCATGCGCAGCTCCTGCTCGCGCTTCGCGCCCTCCTCAAAACGTTGCGCCACGACCAGGTAGCGCAAACCGAGACCACCTATGAGTGCGCCCGCCATCAGGCTGCGGATCAGCAGGGACAGATGCCACTCGGACCATCGGTGATGGATGGAACCCAGACGATACAGTAGCGCCATCAATCCCTCGGCGACACCTGCGATGATCAGCATGAGGAGTACGAACAGGATCGCGACCACCGCCCGCTGATTGAGCTGCCGCAGGGGCCGTGCAAGCAGCCTGAGACCCGTGATGCTGAAAAGGGCGATGACAAGCCACAAAATCGACAACGCGGACAGGTCGCGCCACAGCGGCGCACCGAACGCCGGATGGCGGGCAACGGCGAGGAAGACCGCCATGAGCTCCGCAAACAGCAGGATCCACCAGGCCGCATGGGTGGAACCAAGGCCCGACAACACCGTGCGGCCGACTTCTTTGTCGCCGTGTGCCATGTTCACCGTTGATGAGCGGTAACCGCTCTGCGGGTATTACTATAAAAGGCGCAAGAAACAAGGGCTTGCGGAAACATTATAGCGGAAATCGAGGCCTTCAGACAGGAAGTGTGGCGGTTGCCCAGGCTAAAAAAAATCCCCCCATATTCAGGGGGGATTCCAATTCCTGGCCCGGCATTCGGGGTGGGGGTGCACATCAGGAGAGTCCGAGCCAGGTGATGCTTGGACCACCTCTTAACCATATCCCATAACCCAGCGAGCGCAACCATGGGCCGACAGCCGAAAAGCGGCGCCTGACAAACGGCGCCCCTTTCCCCGGGGGCGGGCCCGGGGCATCATGTCGCTTTCACCATCAGGAAACTTGAATGTCTGTCCAGAAACCCTGGCAAGGACGTTTCACCCAGGGCACCGACACCCTTGTCGAACAGTTTACCGCATCGATCAATGTGGACTGCCGTCTGTACCACCACGACATCGCGGGGTCTATGGCACATGCACGCATGCTGGCCAAGGTCGGCGCGATTTCAGTTCCGGAGCGGGATCAGATCCTCTCGGGACTCGCGCAGATCGAAGCCGAAATCGCCGCCGGGCGGTTCGTCTGGAAGCAGGAGCTCGAAGACGTGCACATGAACATCGAGGCCGATCTCATTGCGCGCGTGGGTGAACCCGGGAAAAAGCTGCACACTGGCCGCTCGCGCAATGACCAGGTGGTGACCGCCACTCGCCTTTTCACCCGGGACGCAATCGACGGGCTGCGCGCCACACTCGCTGCGGTGCAGAATGCGCTCCTTGATCTTGCAACGGTCGAGGCCGCAACCGTCATGCCGGGCTTCACGCACCTTCAGGTCGCCCAGCCGGTTACCTTCGGTCATCACCTGCTGGCCTGGTTTGAGATGCTGGAGCGCGACGATGACCGGCTCATAGACTGCCGCCGTCGCGTCAACGTGTTGCCGCTCGGCGCCGCGGCCCTTGCTGGTACAACCTACCCGATCGACCGCCAGTACACCGCATCCCTGCTCGGCTTCGAGACCGTCTGTGAGAACTCGCTCGATGCCGTTGCCGACCGCGACTTCGCCGTCGAACTTGCGGCGGTGCTCGCCATACTCATGAGCCACCTGTCGCGCTTCTGCGAAGAACTGATCTTGTGGGCAACGACACAATTCGGCTTTGTCGACCTTCCAGACTCGTTCTGCACCGGTTCGTCGATCATGCCGCAGAAGAAGAATCCGGACGTCCTTGAGCTGATCCGCGGCAAGACGGGGCGCGCCTACGGCGATCTGATGGCACTGCTTACCCTGGTCAAGTCCCAGCCACTTGCCTACAACAAGGACAACCAGGAGGACAAGGAACCGTTATTCGATGCGGTGGACACCGCTTCGAGCTGCCTGCAGGCATTCGGCGCACTCATTCCCGTGTTACGCCTGAACCGCCCACGACTGCGTGAGGCAGCCGCCTCCGGGTTCTCGACGGCAACCGACCTCGCCGACTATCTCGCAAAACGCGGCCTGCCATTTCGCTCTGCCCACGATACCGTCGGCCAGGTGGTACGGCGCGCGATCGCGCTGAACAAGGGGCTAATGGATTTCACGCTCGATGAGCTGCGCAAGTTCTCGCCACTCATCGATCAGGACGTATTCGACGTACTGACAGTGGATGGGTCAGTGAATTCGAGGCGCCATTTCGGCGGAACCGCGCCGGATGCGGTCCGTGAGGCGATACGACGGGCACACGAACGACGTACAAACAAGGGGCAAGAATGAGCAACGACCCGGCGCTTGAAGAGCTCAAAATGGCGCTGCGCGCGTTTGCGGACGCACGCCACTGGCAGAAATTCCATTCTCCGAAGAACCTGGCGATGGCACTCAGCGTCGAAAGTGCGGAGCTCCTTGAGCATTTCCAGTGGCTGACCGAAGAGGAGAGCACGGCGCTGACACCGGAGAAACGCGGCCAGGTGGAGCAGGAGATGGCCGATGTGCTGCTCTACCTCGTGCGGATCGCGGACCGGCTCGATATCGACCTGCTTGCCGCGGCCCGGAACAAGATCAGGATCAATGAGGCCAAATACCCCGCGGATCTCGTCCGTGGAAGTGCGCGTAAATACACCGAGTACCCGAAAGGCAAATCAACGATCCCGACCTGAAGGCCGGGGCTGTGTCCCGGTACCACGCAACAAGGAGATCCTGATGCGATTCCGAGACCTTAAGCGCGTTGATACGCGTCATGGCCCGGACATGACGGGCTGCGTTCACATGGGCAGGTCCCGCGTATCTGCAGACCACACAACGGAATCCGGCTTGCGCCGGACGGATGGCCCTGCCGATAGATCCGCAAACCGGGCATTACCAACTTGTGTGGTGTGGAGTGACAGAGATCCGCGGCGCACCGGGCCGCTGCACCGTGCGCACAATCAGGGGAAGAAGCAGACGGGGCACCCAACCACCCATCCCCGCTGGTTGAATCCTGCGAAACCATATCCGTGCGCACATACCTTTGAGGTTTTCAAGGATCGAGACGTGCTCGGTGTCCTTGGCCCTGACAACGAGCCGTTTGCAGGCCGGTGAACTACCGGCACGGTTTTCATGCGGGTAATGCCGCCGACGTATTCAAGCATTATGTCCTCTGCCTGATCCTCACGTCGCTCAAGGCCAAACCGGCCCCGTTCTTCGTGCTTGATTCCCATGCAGGGGCCGGTGGCTACCGGTTTTCTCCTGGCGGCGAACAGGAGTGGGGCATTGGCCGCCTGTGGAAAGAGCGGGCGCGCTGGCCCGCGCTTGCGGAATACCTCCGGATCGTTGCCCACCACAACCCTGCAGACGGTCGCCTCATGCGTTACCCAGGCTCGCCCCTGATCGTACGGGCACTGCTGCGCCCAGAGGACCGCGCGACCTTCGTCGAGCGGCACCCTGAGGAGCATGCCGCACTGCACGCACTGCTGAAGGACGACCAGCGACTCGCGGTACATCTCGGAGATGGCTGGAAATTGATCAACGCCTTCACGCCACCGCCCGAGCACAGGGGACTCGTCCTGATTGACCCCCCTTATGAGCAGCGTTCCGATTTCGACGAAGTCGCGCAGGCGCTCGCCCGGGGGCGCCGTCATTGGCGCGGTGGGATCTATTGCGCGTGGTACCCGATCAAATCAGGCGAGCCGGTGCGGACGTTTCTGCGGACCGTGTCACAATTTGCGCCCGAAGCGCTTGCGGTGCATCTGTTTACTTTGCCACGGGACGTGGACAACAGGCTGAATGGCAGCGGGCTGCTGATCATCAATCCACCCTGGAAACTGGGGTCGACGCTGACTACCTCGCTGCCACCGCTCGCATCGCGCCTCGCGCACGACGCACGACACGGTCATGTGATGATTGCGCCTGCCGGCGAGATGGCGCGCGCAATGGGCCGGCGCTAGCGGCATAGGGCACTTCGGGTAAAATGCAGACAGATACGAGGAATAAATTGGCGATACTAAGGATCGGCACACGCAAGAGCGCGCTCGCCCTGTGGCAGGCGGAGTTTGTGCGCGCCCTGCTTCTTCAACACAGCCCGGGCGCGAACATCGAGCTCGTGCCGATGGTCACGCAGGGCGACCGGCGACTGGAGGTTGCGCTGTCCGAGATCGGTGGCAAAGGCCTGTTCACGAAAGAGCTCGAACAGGCGCTGCTTGAGGGACGCATAGACCTTGCCGTCCACTCAATGAAGGATGTCACAAGCTTCCTGCCCGATGGTCTCCACATCGGCGCCGTGCTTGAGCGGGCCGACGCACGCGATGCCTTCGTCTCCAATCTCTATCCCGGTCTCGATGCGATGCCGCCCGGCGCCTTGGTGGGTACGTCGAGCCTGAGGCGGCAAAGCCAGATCCGTCACGCCTGGCCGCATCTGCGCGTCGTGGGCCTGCGCGGCAATGTGGATTCACGCCTGGCCCGGCTCAAGGACGACGGCACGCAAAGGCTCGACGCCGTGATTCTGGCTGCGGCGGGTCTCATGCGGCTTGGCCTTGAAGGACGCATCACGCGCCTGCTCACCCTGAGCGAGAGCCTGCCTTCCGCAGGACAGGGAGCCATAGGGATCGAGTGCCGGGCAGATGATATTACGGTCAATGATCATGTCTCGCGGCTGAACCATGAACCGACAAGCCGCTGCGTCGGCGCGGAGCGTGCCATGAACGCGATGCTTGAGGGGGGATGCCAGGTGCCGATCGGCGGATATGCGGACATCGCCGGCGATGTCCTGCGCCTGCGTGGTCTCGTCGGCGACCCTGATGGTGGACAGATCGTACGGGCACAGTCCGAGGGTCCCCCGAAACAGTTTCTCGAGATCGGTCGCGCGGTGGCGCGGGATCTGCTCGCGGGCGGTGCCTCGCTCATCCTGAAACAACTTGCGCAGCGTCATGTCTGACCCGCTTTCGGGTCTCGGTGTGCTCGTCACACGTCCTTCGCACCAGGCGGCCGGGCTCGCCGCACTCATCGAACAAGCCGGTGGCAAGACGTTCTGCTTTCCCGCAATCGAGATACTTGACCCCGTCGACAACCGCGCGTTGGTCGCGCTCATCGACCGTATCGAGGAATTCGATCTGGCGGTGTTCATCAGCGCCAACGCGGTGAACAAAGCGTTGAACGTGGTACACGCGCGCCGAGGCCGTCTTCCGCCCGGTCTCGGGCTCGCATGCATCGGGCGCCAGAGCGCCAAGGAACTCGCCCGGTTCGGCTATGAGGGCGCCCTCGCACCTGCCGGAGGCCGATTCGACAGCGAAAGTCTGTTGGCGCTTCCGGGCATGCAATACATGGCCGGCAAGCGTATCGTAATATTCAGGGGCGATGGTGGCCGCGAGGTGCTTGGAAACTTCCTGTCGGACCGAGGAGCGGTCGTGGAATACGCGGAGTGTTATCGCCGGGTGCGCCCCCAAGCCGAAGTCGCGTCGCTCCTGAAAAGCTGGGCACGTAACGAGATACAGGTGGTCACGCTTACGAGCGTGGAGGGCCTGCGCAATCTGCACGACCTTTTGGGAAAACTGGGCCAGCAGTGGCTCGCACGCACCCCGGCGGTCGTGTTGAGCAACCGGATCCGGGAGACAGCGCGCGAACTCGGGATCAGAGCGGAGGTGCGCGTCGCCACTGAGATGACCGACGCCGGGCTGCTTGATGCCCTCAAGGAATGGCGCAGGGACCAAAAATCCTTATAATCCGGACAAACGAGGAAGGCGTACTGACTGATGGATCAACAGCAACCGGCACCAGGGTCTGAAGAGGAAAAAGCGGCATTGTCGACCTCGCGACCGCGCTCATTGATCGGAGGCCTCGGCGTCATCTTCGCAGTGGTCGCCTTCTGCATGTCGGGCTATCTCTGGTATGTGCTTACCCGCAGCGACAAGATCGTCGGATCTCACGTCGTACCCCGGATCACCCGGCTCGAGGCGCGCATCGCGCAGCTTAAGACTGCCAACGCCGAGGAACAGCAGCAGATAAGCTCCCTTTTCAGGCACCAGACCGCACTCGAACGGGTGGTGCTTCGGTTAAACGGCAACATACGGCAGAAGCAACGCCAATGGGCGGTCGCCGAGGCGGAACATCTGCTCGCTATCGCCAACCACCGGTTACAGCTGGACGACGAGGTCGGACTCTCGCTTGCGGCACTGAAAGCCGCTGACCGCGAGCTGCACCGCGCCGGTGACCCGCACCTGCTGCCCGTGCGGCGGCGCATCGCCAATGAGATTGTGGCGCTCGAGGGCCTGCACAAGATGGATGTGTCCGGACTCGCCTTGCGGCTCCAGAGCATGGCAGCGGCAGTGGACAAACTGCCACTCGGGCCTGACATGACCTACCATCCGGTAGCGACCGTCGTCAACGCAAAAACCCCGCCAAGACATGGCTGGCACAAGTTCCTGTTCGAGCTCCGTTCGGATTTTTCGCACCTGATCATTATTCAGCGCTCGGGGCGTCCACAACCTCCGCTGCTTGCACCCCGCGAGGCGTATTTCCTCCAGCAGAATCTCAAGCTTATGCTCTACAGTGCACAGCTCGCACTTCTTGAGCATCATGGCATCGTGTTCGGCAACGATCTCGCACAGGCAAGACGCTGGCTCGTACGGTACTTCGACTCATCGTCCACGCGCGTTATCCACATGGAGCGTGCACTGGCCAGCATGCACGCGCGGGCACCCAAGCTGCAGGTTCCCGACATCTCGGGATCACTGGATCTCCTGCGCCAGATTCTGGCGGAACCGGCAGCGCCGTGAAGATCCTGCTCTACGTCCTCGCGCTCTTGTTCGCGTCGATATCGCTGACGCTGCTCGCGCTCCATAATCCGGGTTACCTGCTGATCACGCGCGCGCCGTGGAGCATCGAGATGCCGCTGACCCTGTTTGTAATCATCGTCTTCGGCGCGATTCTCGCGTTCTATGTGATTGGACATCTTGTATTCCGCTTGTGGAACATGCCACGGGATGTGGCCCGCTGGCGCCTCCTAAGACACACACGCCGCGCGCAGGAGGCGCTGCGCGACGGATTATTGCAACTGATGGAAGGTAACTGGCTGAAAGCAGAAAAGCGGCTGCTGTCGGATCTGCGCTATAGCCAGGCGCCACTTATCAACTATCTGGCAGCCGCGTGCGCGGCACAGGGCCAGGGCAGCTATGAAAAACGCGACGAGTATCTGTCCCTGTCGCAACAAAGTGCGCCCGATCACACCCTTGCTGTCGGCATGATGCAGACCCATCTCCACTACAACGCGCACCAGTACGAGCAGGCGCTTGCGATCCTCTCGCAGCTCAGGGTTCAGGAACCGACACGCCCACAGGTGCTCAAACTGCTGGCCGAGGTCTACCGCGCGCTCCGGGACTGGGCAAGCCTCGCCAGCCTGTTACCCGACCTGCGGCGCTACAAGGCGCTCACGGCCACGGAGCTCGATGCGCTCGAGCTTGAGACCCACCGCGAACTGCTGCTCCTGTCGCTCCCTTCAGGCTCCGTCGAGGTGCTGGAGAGCGCCTGGCAGTTTGTGCCGAAGGCCCTGCGCGCCCACCCGGCGCTGACGGACATCTATGCACGGCATCTCATCAACCAGAACGAGATGGACAAGGCGGAGGCGCTCCTTGTCACCGGGATCCGTAAAAAATGGAATGAGAATCTCGTGTACCTGTACGGCAAGGTAGCCAGTTCAGATCCCAGACGACAGCTGGAAACGGCGGAAGCCTGGTTGCCCGAGCATGCAGACAGTGCGCCGCTGCTACTTACGCTTGGGCGACTTGCATTAATGAACGGCATAAAGACCAAGGCCCGTGACTATCTTGAACGGAGTGCGGCCCAGGGCCGTCTGCCTGATGCCTATGCCGAGCTCGGGGCACTCATGGAGCAGAACGGACAACTGGACGAGGCACGGGAATGCTACCGCAAGGGCCTGCAGATCTCACGCGAAGCGCCGTGTGGAAATGGGGTACCCCAGGGACTGGAGGCGGGTATTGCTCCGCGCCAGGCGGTCAATCCTTAAGATGGATGGGGATCACCGAGCGGTACGAAGACACCCGTGCCGGCGCGCCTTCCAGCTCCGGCTGCAGGGTGACATGCCCGATGCCGAAGCGGTCCAGAAGCATGGAACGCGTGGCCTGTAACAGACGATTCCACTCACTGAGGTCGCGGACCACAACGTGCGCGGAAAGCGCCAGGACGCCCGAGGAAAGCGTCCACACGTGCAGATCATGCACCGACACGACACCGCGCAACTCGGCCATGCGCGTGCCGACGATCTCGAGCTCGAGACCGAATGGTACTCCTTCCATCAGCACGTTCAGGGCTTCCCTCAGCAGGACGATGGTCGAGTACAGGATCAACATTGCGATCAGTATCGACAGGATCGGATCGATCGGCAGCCAGCCTGAGAAATAGATCACACCGCCCGAGATGATCGCCGCTATCGACCCGAGCAGATCGCCCACGGCGTGCAGTACCGCCGCCCGGCTGTTCAGGCTCTGCCGACCCCGGCTCAGGATATAGATCACTGCGAGATTGGCGACAAACCCGATGGCAGCCACGATCATGACCACACCGCCATCGACCGGCGCCGGTGCCTGCAGCCGTCGCACCGCCTCGACCACCAGCGCGATCACGATGCCAACCATGAGTAGTGCATTGGCAAGTGCGGCTACGATCTCGGCGCGCGCGAGGCCGTACGAGTGGCGGCGCGATGGGGGTTTTCGGGAGACCCAGTAGGCGCCAGCGGAAACCGCAAGGGCAATTGCATCAAAGAGCATGTGGCCGGCATCGCCGAGTAGTGCCAGCGAATGGGTAAAGAGCGCACCTGCCGCCTCAAAGACTGAAAAACCGAGCGTGACAGCGAGCGCCACCAGCGCATTCCGCGATCCCGCCCCAGCCTCGTGAGGGTGGTGCCGGTGATCGCGGTCCGGATGCCCGTGCGGGCGGGAAGGTATCGTGGTCAGCGTTCGTCCTCCGCGTACTCGAAGGAATCGAAATAGAAGCTGTTTTCGGACAGTCCATGTGTGTGAAACGCTGCGCGCGCCGCCTGGATCATCGCCGGTGGCCCGCTCGCGTACACCTCGCATCGAGCAAGGTCCGGGTAGCTGCGCAGCAGCGCCTCGTGGACATAACCCGTGGCACCGGTCCATGCGTCCTCGGCGGCAGCCTCTGACAAGACCGGGGTATAACGGAAGTGCTGGTGGTTTTCCGCCCAACCACAGGCAAGATCGTGCATATACAGGTCGCGACGCGCACGCGCGCCCCAGAAAAGATGCATCTTTCGCGTGAAGCCGGATGCGAACGCGTGCTCCAGCATCCCCTTGATGGGCGCAAAACCGGTGCCTCCGGCGAGCAACAGCGCCGGCACATCCGACTCCTCGTTCATAAAGAACGATCCCAGCGGCCCCTCGATGCGCAACAGCGCCTTTTCCTGCATCTGCGCGAACACATACTCCGAAAACCGTCCACCGGGCAGCCGACGGACATGCAACTGCAGAAGCGCATCGTTCTCGGGCGGATTGGCAAGCGAAAAACTCCGGCGGCGACCGTCCTTCAGCAGCACATCCACGTATTGTCCGGCAAGGAAGCGGAACGCCTCGTTCTGAGGCCGCTTGAGATGAAGCCCCATGACGTCATGTGCAAGACGCTCCATCCGGACGACACGACAGGGCATGACCTTGACGGAGATACCCTTGGCCGCACCGACTTCACGCGCTTCGATGACGAGATCGCTCAGCGGGATGGCCTGGCAGAACAGAGCCTTGCCCTGGGCCCGCTCCTCACCGGAAAGCGCCTTGGCCTGATAGCGCCCATAATCAATAATGCCGCTTAAAAGATGCCCCTTGCAGCTACCGCAGGCGCCGTTGCGGCAGCTGTACATGAGGTTCAGCCCTTCCCGCAAAGCGGCTTCCAGGACCGTTTCTTCGTTCTGCACCTCGAACTCATGGCCGCTCGGCTCGATCCGAACCCTGAAGCCCATTTGGAAGATCCATGCACAAGAAGGCCATCATTCTGGCGGAAATTGTCTGGATGCGAAAGCTCGTCGGCCGCGCGGAAAGGCGTCAGGCAGGCACACCACGGCCGCAAGGATGCACGGGAACCTCTCCGGTCCGGGCTGGCCTAAGGAAGGGATCGCCCCCGGGGCCTGCGGATTCCCCGCCTCCCTGGAGGATGGCCGCCACATAATTGACAAAGGACAGCACGCCCTCTCTAATGCGCGACATGCCTCAGGTCCTCGCAGAAGTCCGGTCGCTCAGGCGGCAATACGGAGCAGTACTCGCGCTCGATGACGTAAGCTTCAGCATACGCTCGGGCGAGGTACTGGGCTTCCTCGGCCCAAATGGCGCCGGCAAAACGACTGCCATGCAGATCCTCACGGGAAATCTCGCACCGACCTCCGGCGAGGTAGTCGTCAACGGTCATGATCTGCTTGCCGAGCCGAAAAAAGCGAAGCAGGCGATGGGTTATCTTCCTGAACAGCCACCGCTCTACCGGGAGCATCGCGTCGACGAATTCCTCGATTATTGTGCTGCGCTCCGCGGCATCCCGCGGCGCGAGCGGCGCGCCGCGCGCGAGCGCTCGAAGGACCGCTGTGGCCTGAAAGAGGTCGGCGCCCGGCTGATTGGGAACCTGTCCAAAGGCTTCCAGCAACGCGTGGGGCTCGCGCAGGCCATCATCCACGCACCTCCCGTGATCATCCTTGATGAGCCGACGGTTGGCCTTGATCCGATCCAGATCCGGGAGATCCGCGCACTGATCCGCGAATTCGGGAAAGACCGCGCGGTGGTCCTGTCGACCCACATCCTTTCAGAGGTTGAGGCGGTCTGCGACCATGTGCAGATCATCAACAAAGGGCGACTGGTGCTGAGCGATACGATTGCAAACGTGCTTCGGCGGGTACGCTCCAATACCCTCGTGGTGCGTTTCCGGACAGCGCCCGAGATTGCGGCTCTCGAGAAACTGCAAGGCGTTGAGACGGTGCAGCCCGTTGACAATGGCCGCCTCCGCATATTCCATCGGGCGGATGTGGATCCGACCGATGGTGTGGTCAGGCTTTCAGCCGAACGTGACTGGGGTCTCCAGGAGATCTCGCCTGAACACGGCTCGCTCGAGCAGCTGTTCGTCCAGATGACCGAAACGGTCCCAACGCCATGATCTGGACCATCGCGCGTCGCGAGCTGCGTGCCCTGTTCATGTCCCCGCTCGCATGGAGCATTCTCGCGATTATCCAGCTGATCCTCGCGTTCCTCTTTCTCGGCCACCTCGATGTATACCTTCAGGTGCAGCCACGGCTCGCCCTGATACCGAATGCCCCCGGTATCACGGAGATCATCGCGTCCCCGGTACTTGGAAACGCATCCGTGCTCCTGCTGCTGATCGTACCGATGCTGAGCATGCGTCTGATCAGCGAGGAGCGTCGCAACCGGACCATGACACTGCTCTTCAGCGCGCCCGTGTCGATGACCGAGATCGCTCTTGGGAAGTACCTCGGCCTCGTGCTGTTCCTGTTGTTCGTAGTGGCGGTCACAGCGCTCATGCCGCTGTCACTGCTGGTCGGCGGCCACCTCGACTTCGGAATGTTCGCTGCCGGATTGATCGGCCTGTCCCTGCTGCTCTCGGCGTTTGCGGCGATAGGCCTGTTCGTATCGGCAATAAGCCCAAATCCCACCATCGCCGGCATCGGTACTTTCGGCATCCTGTTCCTTTTCTGGATCGCCGACTGGTCATCGTCGGACTCGAGCGGGCCCACGCACCGGCTGCTGCGTTACGTGTCTCTCGTGCGCCATCTTGAGCCGTTTCTCCGGGGTGTCTTCAACAGCGCCGACGTGGCCTATTTTGTATTGCTGTCAGTGGTGTTTCTCGGGCTCACCATCCGCCGGCTCGACGCCGACCGTCTGGGGGTCTGAACCATGCCGCAATCGCGCAGACGTTTCGGACTCAGGCTCGCAAGTGCAAGCTTCACCACGCTCTTCCTGGCTGCGATCTTTGTGCTCATGTGGGTCACGGCACATTACCGGGCCGAGTTCGACTGGACAACGACCGGACGCAACAGCCTTTCGGCGCCGAGTGTCGCCTTGCTGCGGCGCCTCCACCGGCCGGTTGAGATCCGTGCGTTCGTCGCCAATGACGCATCCGCGCGTGGACATATCCGACGCCTCATCGGGCGCTACCGGCGGGTCAAGCACAACATCCACCTGACGTTCATCAACCCGAATCTCCATCCGGGACTGACGCGGCGCGCCGGGATCCAGTTCAACGGCGAACTGCAGATCATCTATGGCAAGCGGCGACAGACGGTCAGCCAGATTACAGAACAGGCCGTGACCAATGCGCTTGCGAGCCTCGGCCGCCGGGGAATGCGCCAGATTGTGTTCTTGAGCGGTAACGGCGAACGCAATCCCGGCGGGTCAGCCGCATACGATCTTTCCGGTCTCGCACAGCAGCTGCGTAGCCGCGGGTTGTTGATCCGCTCCGCATCCCTGACGGGCGCACACCCGCTGTCACCCCATAACGCGCTACTTGTCATCGCGAACCCCAAGGTTGATCTGCTCCCAGGCCAAGTGCAGCAGATCCAGCATTTCATCACCGAAGGGGGGGGCCTGTTGTGGCTTCAGGGGCATGGACGGCTGCATGGGCTGCGCTCAGTCGCGGATCGGCTCGGCGTCTCCTTCCTTCCCGGTAAGACCGTAGACCCGGCCTCGCAGCTGCTTGAGGGGCGCGCCGATTACATCGCGATCCTGCGCTACGGCCCGAGTCCGGTCGTGCGCGGATTGCAGCTGATCAGTGTACTGCCGGAAGCGCGCGGGCTGCGGACCCGGAAGGTACCAGGATGGCATACGACAACATTGCTCGATACGGATCCGGGCGCCTGGGAATCCACTGCGCACGGTCCGGGTGTCCTGCGGTTCCAAAAGGGCCGGGATATCCCGGGACCGATCGTGCTCGGTGTCACGCTTGAGCGACGCAAGAACGGCCACCGGCAGCGCATTGCGGTGATCGGCGACGGCAATTTTGTGGCCAACGGCTTTCTTGGAGCCGCCGGCAATCTTGAGCTCAGCATGAATCTCTTCAACTGGCTGACGCACGAGGATGCCTTCATCAATATCCCGACGCGTACATCGCCCGATATGCGCCTGACACTGTCGCGCAAGGAGCAGATGTGGATCGCGCTCGCCTTCCTGGTCGGCTTGCCGCTGCTGTTCGCACTGACTGGCTTCCGGGTATGGTGGCGTCGCCGTTCCTGATCTATGAAAAACCGCTGGCTGCTCAATATTGGACTGGCCCTGTTCATCGTGGGGCTTCTGGTTTGGGTTCACCTCAGGCCACCCGGGAGGCACAAGCATCCGCACTACCCTGCACTCACAGCCCTTAAACCGGCCGGTATCACGCGCATACGGCTGAGCCGGCCGGGGCACCGGATACTCGTGATCGCCAAGAGCGGGAGCGGCTGGCACATGACCCAACCAGTGTCGGCACGTGCCGACCGTTTCCGCGTCGCCGATCTGCTTCACGTCACCGACGCGAGCGTGCATGACAGTTTCACTGTACCCGCAGCCGAGCTTGGAAAGTACGGGCTCACGACGCCCCTCGCAACCCTGTGGCTCAATCACCAGAAGATCGAGTTCGGGGACGAAAATGCGCTGGGAGGCCTTCAATATGTCCTGTATCGCGGGCGTGTCGCTCTCATCCCTGCCTACAGTTTCAACCCGGCCTCGATGCAGATCGACAACTTCTACAGCAGCCGCCTGATCGAGAAAAACCGTAAACCCGTCGCATTTGTGTTCCCGAAATTCCGCCTGACGTCGCACCAGGGCGTGTGGCATCTTGAGCCACCCGACCCTCACCTCTCGTCCGATGCAGTCAACAGCTTCGTCGATGAATGGCGGTACGCACGCGCCCTCAGCGTCAGCCGCTACCACGGAGCGAAAGTCACGGGCCAGGTACTCATCACTTACCGCGACCGTGTCGCGCACGGGGCCAATGTCCCTCATACGCTGGTGATCGATATCATCGAGCGCGCCCCTGAGCTCGTGCTGTACCGGCCGGACGAAGGGCTGGAATACCATTTTCCAGCGCAGATGGGCCGGCATCTCCTGAGCCTGTTGGCATCGCATTAGTGCCGGAACTTCCCGAGGTCGAGACGACCCGCCGCGGCATAGAACCATTCGTGGCGGGACGCGTGGTGCGGGAACTGCGGGTCCGGGAACACCGGTTACGCTGGCCCATTGCAAAGGATCTTGCGCGTACCCTGGCAGGCCTTCGCATTGATTCGGTCGCGCGTCGCGGAAAATACCTGCTGCTTGAGAGCCGCCGGGGAGCACTGATCATCCACCTCGGAATGTCGGGCAGCCTGCGTGTCGTCGACGCATCCGAGAAACCCGAAACATTCGACCACGTGGACCTCGTCCTGGAAGGCGGCAATTGCCTGCGCCTCCGTGACCCGCGCCGGTTCGGCTGCGTCCTTTGGAGTACTGATCCCGCGCACCACCCCCTGCTGCGGCATCTCGGGCCGGAACCACTCGAAGGCAGCAGCCAGGGTGCATACCTGTTTCGCAAGTCGCGCGGCCGGGTGCGGGCCATCAGGGACCTCCTGATCGATGGCAGAATCATCGCCGGCATCGGCAATATTTACGCCAACGAGGCGTTGTTCGCGGCGGGGATTGATCCGCGCCGTGCCGCAGGACGCATCAGCCGGGCACGTTACGCACGCCTTGGAGACGCGATCCGGGAAACCCTTAGGGAGGCCATCGAGGCCGGAGGGACGACGTTACGCGACTTCCGCGGCGGGGACGGCAGGCCGGGCTACTTCCAGCAATCGCTTAAGGTCTATGGACGGCGGAACGCCCCCTGCCCCCGCTGCCACACGCCTCTGCGGGGGCAATCGGTGGGGGCCCGGTCCGTATTCTTCTGCCCCCGGTGTCAATCCTAGGGCTGGCAGGGGAAATCCGCCCGACACCCCCGGATTGCGACAGAAGCCACGTTATCCTATTCTTCTTGCAATAGAAAGCCGATCCACGGGGCTCAAGATCCCGTCCGCCCGTCTGGCGGCCATAATGATTACATCCGAGGAGGAGGACGACGTGAACCGCATCGAGGTTCAGTTCGCAGCGTACAGCGGGTGGCGCGGCATGTTGCGGCAGTCCGTCGCCGATTTTCGTACCTGGCTGCAGGGCCAGGACCTGCATGACACACAGATCGATCATCGCCTGGAACAGATACTCGGGACACTGCATGACGATAAGCTTCATATCGCCTTCGTCGCCGAGTTTTCGCGTGGCAAATCTGAACTGATCAATGCCATATTCTTTGCGGACTTCGGCCAGCGGGTACTGCCATCGAGCGCCGGCCGCACAACGATGTGCCCAACCGAACTTCTTTACGACCCCGAGATTAAGCCCTGCCTGCGGCTGCTGCCGATAGAGACACGGGCGTCTTCAACCACAATCGCCGAACTGAAAGGATTCCCCGAGGAGTGGACGTTAATCCCGCTCGAAATGGAATCACCCGACAGCATGGCGGCTGCGCTTTCACAGATCGCGGCGGTGAAACCAGTGCCACGCGAAACAGCACAGTCGTTCGGATTGCATGTCGCCGAATCCGAGGGAGACAACGGCATGCCTCTGCGTTCTGATGGCGAGGTGGAAGTGCCGAAATGGCGGCATGCGCTCGTTAATCTCCCGCACCCCATGCTCGAACAGGGTCTCGTCATTCTGGATACGCCGGGCCTGAATGCGCTGGGCGCGGAACCCGAACTGACGCTGAGCATGCTTCCCAATGCCCATGCCGTGCTTTTCATCCTGGCGGCCGATACCGGGGTCACAAAATCCGATATAGAGATCTGGCAAGAGCACATCCAGAACGGCCGAGGAGGCGCGCACAAGGGACGGCTCGTGGTACTGAACAAGATTGACGGCTTATGGGACGAACTGCGCGACGCGGCGGAAGTGGAGAAGGAGATCGAACGCCAGATCCAGGAGACAGCGCGACATCTGCAGATCGAGGCCAGGAACATCTATCCGGTATCGGCTCAGAAAGCTCTGCTCGGCAAGATCAAGGGGAACTCGCAGGTTCTTCAGCGCTCGCGGATCCATGAGCTGGAGGATGCTATTGCACGGGACCTCATTCCTGACAAGCAGGACATCGTCGCCTCGAATATCCGCAACGAGCTGGAGGAGATCCGTAAAACCATTGACGTCACTGTGGAACAGCGGCTGCGCAGTGTCCACGAACACATGGAGGAGATCTCAAGCCTGAACGGCAAGAACATGGATGTCATCGAGCATATGATGGACAAGGTAAGAATCGACAAGGACCACTTCGAGAAGAGCATGCAGCGCTTTCAGGCGACACGCAGCATATTTTCGCAACAGACGAACGTGCTCTACAGTCGCCTTGATCTGCGCATGCTGGACAAAACCATTGCAGCGACCAAGAAGAATATGGAAATCAGCCTCACGACCGCCGGCATCAAGGCCAGCATGGACAGTTTTTTCTCGGTTGCCCAGAGCATCATGGACGATGTTGCCAAGCAGGCGCAGGATATCAAGGAACTCATGGACGGGGTGTACCGAAAATTCCAGCAGGAACACGGATTGATCGACATTAAGCCAGCCGGTTTTTCAGTAATGAAATACACGCGCGAGATCAAGCGCGTAAAGGCGAAGCACGAGCAGCTCATGAACGGCATGTCGCTCGTACTGACGGAGCAGAAGGCCGTGGTCCGGAAATTTTTTGGTTCAGCCGTGCATAAGGCGCGGGCCGTATTCGCCATGGCAAACGCGGATGCTGACGCCTGGCTGAAGAACATCATGTCGCCGATGGAATCCCAGGTGCGTGAGCACCAGACGCAACTGCGTCGACGTCTCGAAAGCATCAAGCGCATCTATAAAGCCAGCAGCACCCTGGAAGACCGCCTCGACGAACTGAAGCACGTCGAACAGGGCATGCGCGATCAGGAACGCGAACTTGCGCGCCACCTCGATGAGATCAGGCGCGTCCTGGAAACACCGGCAGAGACCCTGGCGTCGGAGTCCGCCCAGCGCGCCTGAGCGTCAACCGGTTTTGCGGCTGATCGTCAGATATTTCTCATGCAGATCCTCACGGCTTTCACTGTGCGCCGGATCCTTGGGGATACAATCTACCGGGCAGACCTCAACACATTGCGGCGTGTCATAGTGGCCGACACACTCGGTGCAGAGATTGGGGTCGATCTGATAGATCTCATCCCCCGGGGAAATCGCGTTATTCGGACACTCGGGTTCACAGACGTCGCAGTTGATACACTCGTCGGTGATCATCAGAGCCATAAGGCATCACCTTGAAACCAGGAACGAGCGGCGATTCTAGCGCAACTTGGCTGCGATTGCAGCCTTGACAGCCGGGTGCACGAAGTCGCCGACGTCGCCCCCGAGTTTCGCGATCTCCCGAACGAGCGACGCCGAGATATAGGCATCCTTGTCCGAAGGCGTCAGAAACACGGTCTCGAACTGGGGATCCAGCCGGCGGTTCATACCCGCCATCTGGAATTCGTATTCAAAGTCCGAGACCGCCCGCAGGCCCCTCAGAATCACCTTTGCGCCACATTCCCGCGCACAATCCACGAGCAGGCGATCAAAACCGATCACCCGGACCGAGGGTGCGTCCTTCAAAACAATACGCGCAAGCCCGGTACGCTCCTCAAGCGAGAACAACGTATGCTTGTCCGGGTTTGCGGCAACCGCCACTACAATCTGGTCAAACAGCTGGGCCGCATGCTGTACCAGCTCACTGTGACCGTTTGTGATCGGATCAAAGGTCCCCGGATAGATGGCGATGACGTTCACGGGTCGCTCCGGAGCAGCCGGTAGCGCACCGCCCCTGCCGTCTTGTCACGCACTACCTTGAGACCCGGGGGCACAAATGGCTCGTCATCGACAGCCGATTCCACATAGACGAACGCCCCAGGCTTGAGCCAGCCCGCGGTTAGCGCCGGGAGGACAGACAGGACAAGACCCCGCGCGAACGGCGGATCCACAAAGACAATGTCGAACGGGGTCGCTGGCGCCGCCAGGAACGCCATGGCGTCCGCCTCGACCACAAGGGCGCCACAAGCCTTTAGCTCAGCGATATTCGCGCGTAGCGCCGTGACTACCGCCGGGTTGTTTTCGACCAATACGGCCTCGATGGCGCCACGTGACAGGGCTTCGAGGCCGAGGCATCCGCTGCCTGCGAAGAGATCGAGACAGCGTGCCCCCGTGAGGACTGGCATAAGCCAGTTGAAGAGCGTGACGCGGATGCGGTCCGGACTTGGGCGCAAGCCACCTGCCTCGGGGAACGCGAGGCGGCGACTGCGCCAGCGCCCGCCGATGATGCGCACCGTGCCCGGCGCGCGCCGCCGTCGTTGTCTATTTTCTGCCACCGACCACAAGAGTCACCATCCTGTCCGGGCGAACATGTGCACGAAATGCCTGATCGATCTCCCGCACCGTCACTGCCTCGATATGCGGGATCATCCGGTTCAGATAATCGAGTGGCAAACCATAAAACCCGATGATCGTGAGATATCCGGCAAGCTTGGCATCGCTGTCGATATGCAGCGGGAAGCTTCCCGTGAGATACCTTTTTGCGGCCACCACCTCGGCGGCAGTCGGTCCGGTGGCAAGGAAATGCGCGAGCGTTTGGCGTGCAAGCCGCAGGGCGGTGCCACGGTCCGCATTGCGCGTCAGCACACTGATGACAAACGGTCCCCGTTGACGCATCGGGTAAAAATAACTGTAGGAGGTGTAAGACAACGGATGCTTCTGACGAAGCTCCATCGCAAGGCGCGACTCGAGCGGGTCACCACCGAGGATGTAGTTTCCGACAATGAGCGGAAAATAGTCGGGCGCCCCGCGGGCAATGCCCGGGGCTCCAATCAGAATCTGGGTCTGCACGGACGGATAAGGGAGCCGCACAAAGACCGCGTGTCGCAGGGAATGTACCGGAGGCAATGGTGGAGGCTTCGTGCCGGCGGGCAGGTGCCCCGCGATCTCGCTCGATATCCCGCGCGCAGCGTTGACACTGACATCACCGACAATTGCCACGACAGCGTTGCGGCCCACGTAATAGCGCCGATAGAACGAGACCAAGTCGCGGCGCCGGATCGCCCTGAGCCCGGCTGCTGTCCCTCCCGGATAAGCGGCATAGGGATGGCCATGATAGACGAGCGACATGAACCTGCGGTTCGCGACACTCGAGAGCGACTGATGCACAAACTTTAGGCCAAGCAGGGCATCCCGCACCTTGCGCTCGAAATTTGGTACCGGAAACGTCGGGTGCTCGAGCGAGAGCGCCATCACCCGGACCGCGGGATCGCGCATCTTGCGCTGGGACAGCGTCTGAAGACTCACGGTCGCCATGTCGCGTCCCGACGAGGCACCAAGGGCCGCGCCGACATCATCCAGGCGGCGGTCGATCTGTCCGGTCGTCAGGGTTCCCGCACCCTGGCCGATCATGCTGTCAACAAGCATCGCAAGACCACTGCGGCCATGCGGGTCGCGGGCACTGCCTGCATCGAATGCCACATTGATGTCGACCATCGGGACACTGCGGCTGCGTACAAAATAGACACGCGCGCCATTCTTAAGGGTCCAATGACGTATCCGTGGCACGGCGTGTGCCACCACAGGCAACACCAGCAGACCTGCGAACAGAACCGCTCTAACGGACATGGATCGTCTCCGGCGCGAGTACCGGTGGTCGTTTCGGCCCTGGCGCGCGCATGGGCAACGGATGCAGCTTGGCGACCGTCAGATTGCTCCGCGTGAAGTACTTCCGGGCCACCTCGCCGACCTGTTTTGCGGTTACCGCCTCGAGGTTCGCCACATAACGGCGCACAAGCTGCCAGTGCAGGCCCACCGTTTCGAACATGCCTAGCAGCATCGCCTGCCCGAACATGGAGTCCCGGTTGTAGACATCGCCTGCCACGATCTCGGCTTTGACCCGGCGCAATTCCGCTGAAGACACGGGTTCGCGTTTCAGCCGTGAAATCTCACCCAGGATCGCGTGCTCGACCTCCGACAGGGAATGCCCCTTCGCGGGTATCGCGGCGATGGTAAAGAGCTGGGGATAACGCGACACATCCATATAACCGGTATCAACACTCGCCGCCACCTGTTGACGCCTTACGAGATCGGCCTGCAGGCGGGCGCTTGGTCCTCCGCTCAAGACGCCCGAGAGCACGTCCAGCGCATAAGGCTGCATGCCGCCGTGGGGCGTGATGACGGGCACGTGGTAACCCATCAGCAGATAGGGTACCTCGGCAGGGATACGCACTACGATGACCCGCTCATGATGCTGTGGCGGTTCAAGCGGCACGGTGCGGCGCGGAATCGGGCGGCGCGGAATCGGGCCGAAATATTTCTTTGCGAGCGCAAAGACCCGTTGCGGCTGCACGTCTCCTGTTACTACAAGTACCGCATTGTTAGGAGCATACCAGCGGTGATACCACGCGCGCACCTTGGCCGCGGTGAGTTTCCTGATGTTGTGCATCCAACCGATTACAGGCACGCCGTAAGGGTTGACCTTGAACGCCGCGCGCATGAATCGCTCGTCGACAATCGCGTCCGGGTTATCATCGGTACGCATCCTGCGCTCCTCCATCACCACCCTGATCTCCTTACGGAACTGGTTCTCAGGGACCAGCAGGTTCTGCATCCGGTCAGACTCGAGCTTGAACAAGATCGGCAGGCGGGATTTCTCGATCTCCTCGTAGAAGACTGTGTAATCCTGGGCGGTGAACGCATTTTCCGTACCGCCGTTTTCCGCGATGATGCGCGCAAAACGGCCGGCCGGATAGCGCTTCGTACCCTTAAACATCATGTGCTCAAGGGCATGTGAGATGCCGGTTTCATCTGAAGGCTCATCGACGCTGCCTACCTTGTACCAAAGCTGCGAAACCACGACGGGCGCCCGCGTATCCCGGTGGACGATTACCTTGAGGCCATTTGCGAGGGTGTGTTCCTGGGTCCGATGACATGCACCGAGCGCAAGCGCGCTACACGCAAGCAGGACGCGTCCAAACTTCGTGAACATACTCATGCCGGACTCACGTTGCAACGCCACCCCGGCCGCCGCTGACGTCGGACCACGATCCCGTTTATAATGCGACTTTTCCTGCCAGGGCATCCCATCTACTCCATGGCCATCTTTGGGAAATCGAGAACGGACGAGAAGGCGCCGGGGACAGGACTGTTCTCGCGTCTGCATGCAAAACTGTCCGCAACCCGCCAAGGCCTTGCGCGGGAACTCGGCGACCTCCTGCTTGGTGAGCGTGCCCTGGACGAGGCACTTTTCGACGAACTCGAGGCTCGCCTGCTGTCCGCGGATCTCGGTGTAGAGTTAACCCGGGAGCTGCTCGACACACTCGCACAGCGCGTCGCACGAAAGGAGCTGGCAAATGCGTCTTCCCTGTACCGCGCCCTCAGGCAACTCCTGCTCGAAATCATTCAACCGTGCGCCGCGCCCCTGATCATTTCTTCTTCTGTGCGTCCCTTCTGTATCATGGTAATCGGAGTGAATGGTGCTGGCAAGACAACGAGCATCGGCAAGATGCTGCGGCAGATCCGCCTGGAAGGTCGATCCGTGGTGGTCGCGGCGGCGGACACGTTTCGCGCTGCCGCGATTGAGCAGCTCGAGGTGTGGGCCGAACGTGAATCGGTGCCGGTCATCAAGCAGCCGATCGGGGCCGATGCCGCTTCGGTAGCACATGACGGGCTGCATGCCGCCCGCGCACGACAGGCCGACGTCCTCATCATCGACACTGCCGGGCGTCTCCAGACACAGTCCGGGCTCATGGACGAACTCAAAAAGATCAAACGAGTGCTCCAGCGTGTGCAACCTGGTGCGCCGCACGAGGTACTCCTGGTGCTCGACGCCGGCGTCGGCCAGAATGCGCTGTCCCAGCTGCGCCACTTCCACGAGGCGGTTGAGGTCACGGGACTTTGTGTCACCAAGCTCGATGGCACTGCCCGAGGCGGCGTACTGTTCGCCCTGTGCCGCAACGCCCGCCTGCCGATCCGCTATATCGGGGTCGGCGAGGACGCTACCGATCTGCGACCATTCGACGCGGCAGAGTTCGTCGACGCGTTGCTGCCAGAGGCACCATGACCCCGGAATATACCGTTGATTGAATTCAGTCACGTTTCCAAGCACTACCGGGAGGGACACGAGGCCATACGGGACCTCTCGTTCCGGATCGAACGCGAGGAAATGGTATTCATTACCGGACACTCGGGCGCCGGCAAAAGCACTCTGCTCAAGCTCATTGCGCGGATTGAACAGCCCACACGGGGTCAGGTCGTGGTGGATGGCAAAAACCTCACCCGGCTGCCCCGAAGGCATATCCCGTCATACCGGCGGCGCCTGGGAGTTGTGTTCCAGGACAACAAGTTTCTGCATGATCGCGATGTGCTTGAGAACGTGGGGCTGCCGCTTGCCGTGCGCGGCACACCGGCATCGGAGATCCGCAAGCGCGCGAGCGCGGCGCTTGACAAGGTCGGACTGCTCGCGCGCGCGCATGCTATGCCGATCACCCTGTCCGGCGGAGAACAACAGCGCGTCGGCATTGCCCGGGCAATTGCGCATCGCCCTGATGTGCTGCTTGCCGACGAGCCCACGGGAAATCTTGACGGGGATCTCTCAGACACGATCATGGATCTGTTTCGTGAATTCAACGAGTACGGAGTGACGGTAATCATCGCGACCCACGATCGCCGGCATATCAGCCGGCTGCAAAAACGCGCATTCATGCTGAAAGATGGGGCTTTGATCGAAGACCGGCCCTGGGACGCACGGTGATGGATACGCGAATCGCTGTTTTCTTCCAGGTACGCGCGCAGGCGCTTGTCGCCGTTCTGCAGGAGCTTGTGTACGCACCAGCAGGCACGTTCCTCGGTGCGGCGGTGGTTGCCGTAGCGCTTGCGCTGCCAGCCGGGCTGTATGGGCTCACGGTCAATGTCGAACGGCTCACGGGTGGCTGGAACCGGGGCAACGAGGTGTCGATCTACCTGCACCGCTCTGTCACTGATCAGGCGGGCCGTCGTCTTGCGGCTAATCTCGCACGCGAACCCGAGGTGGTTGCTGCGCGCTACGTCTCACCAAATAGCGGTCTTCAGGAACTGGCCCGATCCGGGCATTTTGGCAATACACTCGCCTTGCTGCCGCATAATCCATTACCACCTGTCATTGTGCTCAAGCCCCGAAATGCGCTGAGTGCGCAGGGCCTCAGCGCATTTATCACAGAGATCCGGACGATACCGGATGTCGCAACCGTTGAGGCCGACCTCAAATGGGTTCAACGGCTTCAGGCCGGCCTTGTGGTCGTACGCCGGATTGGAATCCTGCTTGCAATCGCACTGGCGCTCGCCATCCTTGTGATCATAGGGAACAGCGCCCGGCTGCAGATCCTGAACCGGCGCGGCGAGATCGAGCTCATGAAACTGGTGGGCGCCACCGACGGATTCATCCGCCGCCCGTTTGTCTACACCGGCGCCCTTCAAGGGCTTTTCGGCGGTATGCTTGGATGGCTTCTGCTCGCGCTTGGCGAATCGGCACTATCTTTCCCGGTGGCGCACCTCGCACACCTGTATGGAAACCGGTTCACGCTCCATGGACCGGGCCTTGCGGGCATCCTGGATCTGGGGGGGGTTGGCTTTATGCTCGGATGGCTTGGCGCCCGAATCGCCGTCGGCCGACACCTCGGGGACATCGAGCCCGCACAAGTATAGATACTTCAGATACCCAAGACACCTCGCCGGATCTGGACATTATGTTTTAGATCTCCTGACGGGTCGGTCTGAACAGGATTTCGTTCACATCGATCTCATCCGGCTGACTCATGGCGTAAGCTACTGCTCTCGCGAACGAATCGGCTGGAATGGCGATTTCATATAGCTTTCGGACACTGTCGGCTATGTCAGTTTCTGTGATGCTGTTTGGCAGCTCCGTCGCAATAGCGCCAGGCGAAATCACGGTGGTACGTATGTGATACGGCTTGACTTCCTGACGTAGACCTTCGGATAGCGCCAGAACCGCGTGCTTGGTCGCTGCATAGACTGCGCTACCGGGACGGACTTTATGACCGGCGACCGACGAGACATTGATGATATGTCCTGACTTTTGCCGCTGCATATAGGGCAGAGCGGCGGCGATACCGTATAACACTCCCTTTATGTTGACATCAATCATGCGGTCCCAGTCTGCGACTTTGAGCCGCTCCAGAGGGGAGTGTGGCATCAGTCCGGCATTATTGATCAGGACGTCTATGCGCCCGTAACGTTCAACGGCTGCGTCGACCAACTGCTTCACTTGCTCGCTTTGAGTGACATCCACTTGCACGGCAATTGCTTTGCCCTCTCTGCCTGCCAACGCTTTCGCCAGCGCGCGGATCCGATCTATGCGTCGGGCACCCAGTACCACCACGGCACCATGCTCCGACAGATGACGCGCTGTCGCCTCGCCCAGCCCGCTGCTGGCACCCGTGATGACAACAATTTTGCCTTCAATATTATTACCCATATTGATCTCCAGAGTCGGAACCTTGGCTGGATTAAGTCCGTAAACTGCTGTAAATAGGCGACGAACTCAAGCAGTTTGAGTGGTCCCGACAAGCGACAGTGCCATCAAGGGAGCACCATAACAGTCAGACGCCCTCAAGCTCCGGTGCGCAGCCGCAGGCCGACGTGCTGGACTGGCTGATGCAGACACATTTTCCGGTCGCGGCTTGATAACCTTGACCTGACGGGGCATGCACCAGGAAACCAAAAAGGGCGCACGTAAGTGCTCGCTTTCGTTGGTCGGCCCGTGCCCGGACTCAAACCG
>JAJYDT010000025.1 GCA_021777335.1 Pseudomonadota bacterium
GCGCCGAAGGCAGGAATATGCGGGTCGTCCCCCACCGCGGGGATCATTACAGGGCACCTGCTCATGCCTCTGTCTCCTGCAGGTCACATTTCCAGTCATGCTGAACCTGCTGTGGACGGGTTCGTATGCCGACTCACGCGAGCAGGCTGCGAAGCATCCATGCGCTCTTCTCGTGTATCTGCATACGCTGCACCAGGAGATCCGCGCTCGGCTGATCATGCGCGGCATCCACGAGCGGCAGCACGGACCGAGCCGTCCGCACTACAGCCTCGTGCCCGTCGAGCAGGATCTCGATCATCTGTTCCGCGCGCGGGACACCCGTGACCTCGCGAATCGACGACAATTCAGAGAATTCAGCGTAGGTGCCCGGGGCCGCGACGGCCAGGGCCCGGATCCTTTCTGCGATGACATCGACACCTTGCGCCATCTCCAGATACTGCTGCTCGAACATGAGGTGCAGCGTCTGGAACATCGGGCCGGCCACGTTCCAGTGGAAATTGTGCGTCTGCAGATACAGCGTGTACGTATCCGCAAGCAACTGGGATAATCCTTGTGCGATCTCCCTGCGGTCCGGCTCGTCAATACCGATGTCGATCATTTTCATGGCTCCCTCCTTCGCCAAGTGGATACCTGCGGAAAGGATTATCGACGTCATCTGGCATATATGTATAATGGATTATTCCTATCGACTCGATAACGTTCCCCTATGAATGTTACGGCCCTATCGCTGCGCGACCTGGAATATATAGTCTCGGTCGCAGACCATGAGCACTTCGGGAAAGCGGCGCAAGCTGCGCACGTAAGTCAACCTGCGTTGAGCACACAGATCAGAAAGGCCGAGGACTTCCTCGGGGTACGCCTGTTCGAACGCTCGAACCGACGCGTCACCATTACACCGACCGGGGAGCGGATCATTGAACAGGCCCGCGTCGTACTGGACGAGGCACGCAAGATCGCGGACATCGTGCATGGCGACAGGGGGCCGCTCACGGGCACATTCAAACTCGCCGCTATCAGCACACTTGGGCCCTATTATTTGCCGCACGTCATTGCACCCCTGCGCAGGCGCTATCCACAACTGGTGCTGCACCTTCGGGAAGGCTTGACCGAACCTCTGCTCGACGATCTGCGCGCGGGCAGCCTCGATGCGGTTCTGGCGTCTCCGACCGAGGCCTTTGATGAATCGTTGAACGTGATTCCCTTGTTCACGGAACCGTTCCTGCTGGCAGTTCCCAAGGAACATGCGCTGGCCACCAAGTCCCCGCTGCGTCCGTCCGATCTTCGCGCCGAGGATATGGTGCTGCTTGAAGACGGGCATTGCCTTAAAGATCAGAGTCTCGCGCTTTGCCCCAGAAACCGCCGGGGTCACGTACGTCAATATCAGGCAACGGGCCTTGAGACGCTGCGGCACCTGGTCGCTGCGGGTCTGGGTTATACCCTGATTCCCCAGCTTGCGGCTCGGGACGATACGAAGTTACGGCGTTTATTGTGTTATCGGGCGTTTGACGGAAAATCGGTGGGTCGCCCGATCGTGCTGGCGTGCCGCAAACGTCACGCTCGCATGGGCGACATGGAAGCGCTCGCGCGGTTCCTGAAGGAACATTGTCCTAAGGGAATGTTGCCGTGAAGAAGTGAAGGAGCAGTGGCGAAGTGCATGTCTGGAGAGGTGGGATGCAATTGGATTGGCGCGTTTCCTAGCGGTGACACATTATCTCACAGGGTCATGGCGAAGCAAGAGACGACTCCGGGGTCACGCTGGCTGCGCGGGGCATTCTTCAGCCGCACTCTTCCTGTGGCCGAACCGGCAGGAGATGACCGATGATGTCGGATGACCCAGGTGCGGGAAAGAGCGTGACAGGGAGGCCACGGCGTCGCGTCTCATTCGTCGGTAGACTACGGGTCTACAGGAATCAGTCTGTTAGTAGACAATTTCTCATTGGCGGTGAAACTGCGTCGCACTAACAATAAAATGTTTGGGTGGTTGTCTCACCAATGATGAAACTTTCGCATGCCCCCACAAACGGCGGTTTACCGGGGGCCTCGGGGTAAGTCAGCACCACGTTTCTGAACAGAGCATTGCGTTACTTCTCTGATCGATCTTGATGTGCCTTGATGCGCGTATTTTAGATGCGCCACAATGTGGACATCGCCCGGGGAACTACGAGTGACACTATCGAAAAACGGTACAGGAGTACGGCGGCGTACCACAATATAGTTGCTGCTTTTGTCCACGCCCAGCTGGCGCTCGGCTGACATGCCCTCAATTGCCGTTATTCTATATTCTAGAATCTGGAACGTAGCATGATGACGGCACTGAAACCACAAGATGTTCTGGTCGTGCTCAAACTTCTGGCCATGGGGCAGAAGTCCTGGTCCTATGCGCGGCTCGCGGTGCAACTGGGGATGAGCCCATCGCAACTGCACTCCGCGGTAAAACGCGCGCTGGTGGCACAGCTTGCGGTGCAAAAGGGCAATGAGATTGTCCCAAATATCCGGAATCTGGAGGAGTTTCTTATCCATGGCCTCAAGTACGTCTTCGTCCCTGAACAGGGTGGGATGACGCGTGGGATTCCAACCGGGCATGCCGCGCCGCCCTTGAGCAAACATTTTGTTTCCACTGGAGAGCCACCACCGGTATGGCCTGACCCAAAGGGTGAAGTAAGGGGGTCTGCGTTTTCGCCGTTGTACAACTTGGCGCCCCAGGCCGCGTTATCGGACCCGCACCTTTATGAGCTTTTGGTGCTGGTCGATGCCATCCGGGGCGGACGCACGCGCGAGCGGGAAATCGCAATTAATTAAGGAGTTAAGAAAACGGTTGGAGCGCTATGCATAAAGAGCAGAACCCAAACTTGCAAATACTGGAAATGGCCGTGGAGCATCTTGGCCCACGCTCGGATGACATGGTGTTTCTGGGAGGTTGCGCCATGGGTCTGCTGCTGACGGATATTGCCGCGCCGCCGATCCGTGTCACGCAAGACGTTGATGTGATCACGGAAGTTGCTTCGCTCGGAGCTTATCAACGATTGTCGGGACAGTTGCGCAAGAGGGGTTTCCAAGGAAAACCAAAGTCCTGATGCACCCATTTGTCGATGGGTGGCGGCGGATGTTGTTCTGGACGTCATGCTGACCAAGCCCGAGATACTGGGCTTTGGGAATGAGTGGTACCAGCCCGCGCTCGACATGGCGGTGGCCGGTGCGCTCCATTCCGGCAAGAGTATCCGTATGGTGACAGCACCATATTTTCTGGCGACGAAGCTCACCGCATTCGATAGTCAGGGAAAGGGCGACTACGTCATGAGCCACGATATGGAAGATATTGTCGCGGTGCTGGATGGCCGGCCAGAGATTGTCGATGAAGTGAAAAAGGCCGATGAGACATTACGAAAGCATCTGATGACGCGATTTGCAACATTATTGCGTGACGCGGATTTTGTGGCGGCCCTACCCGGCCACCTGCCAGGCGACACGGCGAGTCAAGCGCGAGCGCCATTGGTAATGAAGCGGATTACAGAGATAGTGGAAAGCGGATGAATACTAATACCATCGTCCAAAAACTCAGGAACTACTGCAACGTCCTACGCGATGACGGCATGTCCTATGGCGACTACGTCGAACACGGAGCCGTCGTGTCTCATTCGCCGTGAAAACGCTGGTCTATAAGAATCAAACACTTACAGAAAAGCGTCTCATTGGCGGTGAAACTGTGTCTCACTAACAATGAAATTTTTCAACGTCGTGTCTCATTCGTCGTTAAACTACGGGTCTATAGAAATCAGTCTGTTAGTGGAAAATGTCTCATTGGCGGTGAAACTGTGTCTCACTAACAATGAAATTTTTGGGTGGTTGTCTCACTAACGATGAAACTTTCGCGGACCCCCACAAACGGGCGGTTTACCGGGGGTTTACCGGGAACCTCAGAGTGAGTCAGCACCACGTTTCTGAACAGAGAATTGCGTTACTTCTCTGGCCGATCTTGATGTGCCTTGATGCGCGTATTTTAGACGCGTCACAATGTGGACATCGCTTGGGGAACTACGAGTGACTTTATCGAAAAGCGGTACAGGAGTAAGGCGACGTACCGCAATATAGTTGCTGCTTTTGTCCACGCCCAGCTGGCGCGCCTGTGTCTCAAGACACAGATAGTTCATTAGAATCCTAGCGGATCTGCGGGGTTTGTCAAGCAAGAGCGGTCGGCCTAATGTTAGGCAGAATCTCAATGGGCAAATGTCAGAAGATGCTGTGCGCGCGCTCTTCGATCAAATGCTTCTGTTGCAAGAACGGCCGGCAAAGAAAATAGATATTTTTCTTTGTAGCAATGGAGGTTCCGGCACAGTTCCGTGGCGGATGATTTCGCTGCTTCGCGAGTTTGCGGAATCAGTCTGTGTGCTCATTCCTTATCGCGCTTACAGCGCGGCCACTTTATTGGCCTTGGGTGCTGGTGAGATCGTTATGGACCCGTTTGCGGAGATGGGACCCATGGAAGAGACTCAAGCTTGACAGCGCGCTTGCAGCTCACATAAGCTTCTTGAACTATGATGGCAGCACAGCCCGTTTTAAGCGGTGAGCGAATGCATCGGCCACGCTGGTGGGCCATCACACTCGCGCTGTTGGCAGTCGCGTGGCTTGGGGCTCACATCGCGTGCGGAGCCACCGGTTTTGGGCGGGAAGGTTCCGTCACCGCGCAGCAAACCGCCCGGCATTCCGGGGATGCCTGCGGGCTGTCCAATCTCCTCCAAACCTTTGCGACACGCTGGACGCTTCCTGCAGCCGGAAAGCACTTCGCCAAGATGCCTCCGGCGCACGGTCTTGCGCACACACCCATTCCCGCCCGGCCGTTCGCGGCTGCCGATACCCCGCAATCCGGTGCTTCGGACATCCCGCCGCGCGCAACGCGGCACCTGACACCCCGCTGGACCCACGCCCCACCCTCGTTGATCTGACTGCGGCCGTTTCCAAGACCGCTTGGCCGGCTCGGCATGCAGTCGTGCCGGCCGTGACGCTTTGCCACGGACAGTTTCGCTTGAACCTCGCCGCATAGATCGGCGGCAAACCGAGCACAGCGTATCAATAACGAGTCCCGCTTGCGCCTACGCGATCGGGTTGAAGGGGTTACAACCATGGTTCCGTCAGACCCATGCCCATAAGCAACCGGCATTCCCTGTTTGTGTTGCGGCGAGGGCTCTTGGTGCTCCTCGGCCTGGGTCTGCTCTCGGGCTGCGCGCATTTCACCGCACGACCGATCTCCCCTGAGGGCTCGCTTGCCCAGTACGACCGCCGCGCGCTGTCCAACCCGGGTCTCGCAACATTTCTTAAGGCCAACAACGTCAGCGTGCCTGCGCCTGACGGGCCCTGGAGTCTCAAGGCGCTCACCCTTACGGCGCTCTATTACCAGCCGTCTCTTGCCGAAGCGCGGGCGCGGCTGCTGGCGGCCCAGGCCGCGCAAATCACGGCTCGCGAGCGGCGGAACCCCTCCTTGTCCCTCGCTCCAGCGTACGACTCCGGAGTTCCGAGTGCGCCGAGCCCGTGGATCGTGCCCATCAGTATCCGCTGGCCCATCGCGACCGCAGGGCGGCGCCGCGACCGGATCGCCAGGGCACGGCATCTCGCGCTCGCGGCGCGCTGGAATCTGGTGAAGACGGTCTGGGACGTACGCAGCACCTTGCGCACCGCGCTGCTCGATCTTTATGCGGCCCGTCGGACTGAAGCCCTGCTCGGGCGACAGGAACAGGCGCTCCGGACCACCTTGACCCTGCTTCAGGGCCAGGTTCGGGCCGGCGCCCTGTCCAACATCGAGGTCACTCGGGCCCGCGTCGAGCTCGACCACACCGTGCTCGCCCGCGAGGCCGAAGCCGGCCGGGTCCGCCAGGCGCGCATCGAGCTTGCGAAAGGACTGGGTGTGCCGCTGCGCGCACTGGCCGACATTAAACTCAGCAACCGGCCGTTCAGAATGTTTCCCGAAAAGCTCACACAGCCGCAGGTGCGGCAGCAGGCACTGCTCGGACGGGCCGATGTGCGCGCAGCGCTCGAGCGGTACGCCGCCACCCAATCCGCCCTGCAGCTGCAGATCGCCCGCCAATGGCCACGCCTGAATCTCGGTCCTGGCTTTGCCTGGAACGCGCAGCTCGCCGGTGACCGCGAGTGGACCCTCGGGCTCGGCCTGACCCTGCCCATCCTGAACCGGAATCAGGGGCCGATTGCTGAAGCCAGGGCGCAACGTCGTCTGGCGGCCGCTCGGTTTCTGGCCGTACAGTCCGCGGCCATTGCTGAGATCGATAGCGCGCTGGCGGCTTACCGGACAGCGCTCTTGCGGGTAAAAACAGCGGTCTCGCTGCAGCGCAGTCTGCGCGCGCAATTCAGAGCCATTGATGCGCGGGTGTTGGCAGGAGAGGGCCAGCCACTGGACCTCTCGGAGGCGAGGATTGCGCTCATCGCCGGAGACCGGGACCTGCTTGCCACCCGCATCGAGGCGCAGCGGGCGCTCGGTCGACTGGAAAACGGCGTGGAAAGCTCGCTCACCTTCAAACCCTTGGCGTTGCACGACGCCGGGGATTCATCCCTCCTCCCATGCCAGGCGACCCGAACATGCGGCTAACATCTCGACCCTTGCTTGCAGCCACCATCGTTGCGCTCGGCACAGCCGGCGCTTATCGGCTCCTCACGTCGCGCCCCATCCATCCGGGAACCGACGCGCCACCTACACCGCGGATCACGGTGCAGGTCGGCGCCCTTCGACGCATGACGATGCATGGTTACGTGACGGGGTACGGTAGGGTGGATGCTGCCCCCGCAACACCACGAGCCCCGGCCGCGTCCGCCGCCATTGCCGCGCCCGTCACCGGCGTGGTCACTGCAGTCCTGGTGGCCCCCGGCGAGCATGTTAGACGCGGCCAATTGCTGATGGAATTGAATTCCGGATCAACGACTGAAGCTTACGCGGCGCAGGAAGTGGCCCGGCTCAGGCGGCTCTACGCCGAGCACAACGCCTCCCTGAAGGCATTACAGAACGCCGAGGCGCAGCTTGCGCTGCTGCGCGTCACGGCACCACTTAGCGGAACGGTGGTCGGCATCAACGTCAAGCCAGGCGCCGCGGTGGATGCGAGCACCGTACTCGCCAAGGTGATCGACCTCGACCGCCTTGTCGTGCGCACCAGCATTCCCGAGATGGACGCAGGGGAACTCAAGACAGGGGAAGTCCTGCATGTTCTAGGCGCATCGCCGCTGACGACGACGCTCGCCTACGTGAGTCCCACCATCAATTCGAGCAACGGAACAGTCATGGCCTGGGCGAGCCTGCCGCACCACAGCGGGCTGCGGCCGGGACAATTCGTTCGCCTGCGCATCGTCACGGCTACGGCGCGCGATGCGCTGGTGGCACCGAGCGAGAGCGTAATCCGTAACGCCGTGGGCGGGCGCGGTTTCCTCTCCGTTGTTCGCGGTCATGAGGCGATCCGAGTCCCCGTCAAGACTGGTTTGCGCGAGGGAGGCTGGGTGGAGGTGAGCGGCCCCGGACTTGCACCCGGCACTCGAGTCGTAACGGTGGGTGCGTATGGACTACCCACCCGCACCGCGATCCAGATCCAAAGCGCAACGGCCCGGCCGTCAGCGGCGGGGCCATCCGCTGCTCCTGGCCCGCGATGAGCGCACCCACAGACAGTGCCGGCTCACCGGTCGGCCGGTTTGCGATCCGGCACACGATCGCCATATCCTTCATTGCCGCTGTTCTGTGTCTTGCGGGCGTATTCGCGGCCTTGCATACGCCCTCCTCAGTATTCCCGGCAACAGCCTTCCCGCGCATCGTGGTGAATATCGGCAACGGCATCATGCCGGCCGACGAGATGATGGCCACGATCACACGGCCGGTCGAACAGTCCCTGAAGAGCATTCCCGGGGTCACCTCGGTACTTTCGACCACGACGCGGGGATCGGCGATCGTCAACGTGAAGTTCGCCTGGGGCACCGACATGCACCGGGCGGAGCTGTATGTCCTCGGTCGGCTTGCGGAGATTCGCAGCCAACTACCGCCCACGGCGGTCACGAGCGCCGAGCGGGTCGGGTTCTCGCTGAGCTATCCCATTATCGGCATCAGCCTGACCGGGTCCCACCACAGCCTCACGAGCCTGTGGAACGCGGCCACCTACACCATCAAACCGCTCTTCCTGCAGATCCCAGGGGTCTCGAGAGTGGAAATCGTCGGCGGCCAAGTGCCTGAGTATCACGTCGTCGTGGACCCACTCAGGCTCGACGCGGCGCATCTTGCGCTCGAGGACGTTACCGCAGCGCTTGCGCGAAACAATCTGGTCGCCTCAGCCGGTTTCCTCGCGCAGAACTACCGGCTGTACCTCATCACCGTGGACGGACGGGTCTATTCGCCCGCCCAGATCGGCAACGTGGTGATCGCCGTCCACGAGGGTCATCCGATCCGCATCCGCGACGTGGCGCGCGTGGTGCCGGGACCAGCGCCTACCTACACGAACGTCACTTCCCAGGGACGACCCGCAGTGCTCCTTGACATCGAGAGCCACACCAACGCCAGCACGCCCGCCATCGCGAAGGCGCTCCAGGAGAAATTGAAGTTACTGCATCGCGAGCTGCCGCCAGGCATGCGCCTCGCGTTCTTCTACGACCAGTCCTCGTTCGTGCGCGCGTCCATCAGTAACGTGTGGGACGCTGTCATATTCGGATTGATTCTCTCGGCGGTCATCCTCTATCTATTCCTCAAGAGCTGGGGCAGCGTCTGGACGGCGCTCGTTACGATTCCTATCTCGGTGCTGATCACTTTTGTCGCCATGAAGCTCGCCGGCATGAGCTTCAACATGATGACGCTCGGCGGGATCGCGGCCTCGATCGGCCTCATCATCGACAACGCCATCATCGTGGTCGAGGCGATGTGCCACCGCCTGGCCCTTGGCGGCCCGCGCCTCGCGGGGATCCAGGAGGCCATGGGCGGGATCCTGACGGCGCTCGTCGGCTCGACCCTGACACCCGTCGTGGTGTTCCTGCCCCTCATGTACTTGCCGGGGCTCGCCGGGGTGTTCTTCCGTGCCCTCGGAATGACCATGGTGGTCTCGCTCCTGGTGTCACTGCTGCTCGCGGTGACGCTAACGCCTTCACTGGCCGCTTGGCTGATTCGCGGCGGCAAGCAGGTCGGGGAGGAAGGCGGCTTCGTCTTGAGGCCCATCCTGCGCGCCTACGAGGGTGCCCTGCGCTGGTCCTTGCGGCATGCCAAGCTAACGCTGCTCGCCTGCGCCGCGATTGCAGTCGGCGCGGTCTTGGTTTACGGGCAGTTGCAGACGGGCTTCCTACCCAAGTTCGATGAGGGTGGCTTCAATATCGACTACGCGGCACTCCCGGGCACAAACCTCTCGGAGAGTTCACGCGAGCTGGATCAGGCCGAGCGGATTATTCGCGCCAACCCCGACGTGCAGACGTACGCACGGGAACTTGGGGTTCAGCTCGGTCCTTTCCTTGCAGAACCCAATGTTGGCAGCTTCCTGATCAAGCTCAAGCCCGATCGCAAGCATACGACCGAGCAGGTCCTCGATCAGCTGCGCGCTGAGTTCGATCGGCGTTTCCCGATGATCCGCTGGGACTTCAAGGGCTTCCTCACGGACCTCGTTGGCGACTTACAGCTCGCCCCTTATCCGGTCGAGATCCGGCTTTTCTCGCCCAACCTCGGGTGGCTCGAGAAGACCGCGCCGCGCGTCGAGGCACAGATCAAGAAGATTCCGGGCCTCGTCGATACCTTCGACGGGCTGGTGGTAAGCGGCCCCACCGTTGACCTGCACGTGCGCCGGGCCGAAGCCGAGCGCTTCGGCCTCACGACCCAAAACATCGCCGATGCCGTCCACAACGCCCTGCTCGGCAGCACCTCCTCATACGTGTTGCAGGGCGACCGGGTCGTAAACGTCCGGGTGATGGTCAATCCGCGCAGCATCGATCAACTGGCAACCCTGGCCAATCTTCCGATCCGCGCACCGAGCGGTGCGCTCGTGCGGCTAAAGCAGGTGGCCTCGGTGCAGGAACGCGCCAACCAAGTGGAATTGAACCGCGACAATCTGCGTCAGGACGATGTCGTCTCGGCTCGTCTTGAGGGCGTCGATCTCGGTACCGCCATGCGCGAGGTGCGCGCCACACTTGCCCGCGACAGCTGGCTGCCCCCCGGCAGCGTGCAGTTCGCGGGACTCTACCGGCTCCAGCAGCAGTCCTTCCAGAACCTCCTCATCGTGCTGCTGGCGGCGATACTGCTCGTGTTCACGGTGCTGGTGGTGGAATTCCGCTCGTTCCATGAGCCGGTCGCGATCGTCTTCGGCGCCGTGCTCGCGCTTTTTGGCGCCATGGTGGGCCTCTGGATGAGCGGCATCACCTTGAACATCGTCTCCTACCTCGGTGCCATCATCGGCGTCGGTATCGTCGCCAAGAATGGTGTTCTGGTGCTCGACTATTGTCGCAAGCTTCGCGCAGAAGGCATGGAGCTCGTCGAAGCGCTGGTCCAGGCCGGTCATCGCAGGCTCCGCCCCGTCCTCATGACCTCGCTTGCCGCGGCGCTCGGTATGCTGCCACTCGCTTACGGCGCAGGTGCGGGCGCGCAGATGCTGCAGCCCCTCGGAATCGCCGTCATCGGCGCGCTGTGCTTCTCGGTGCTGCTGTCACTGATCGCCACACCGGTAGTCTATTACCTGCTCATCAGACTGCACGAGAGATACATCGTGAGACATCCCGACCCAGGGTCGCCCCCGTAAGAGGCGCTCGGTTGACGACACACCATGCCCACGATGGAGGTGACCGAGGAGTCCTGCCGCCGGAACAGAAAGATCTGGCATTGCCGGTCGTGACACTGCCAGGATAAGCAAGCCTGTAGTTGTTCGATCGCTTACTACTGTTCAGCCCATTCATACCGAACATTATGCGCGACCGCATAGGTTTTGATCAGTCGTGCGTGAAAAATGGCGACGAGATACCCGACCGAAAATAGCGGTATGCACGACGCAAACAAATGCCACAGTCCTTGGGAAGGACTGTGGCACAGTTTTGATGCTTGATGAGCTTTCAGTTTAACCTGAAGTTCCACCAAGTACCAAGCAGTTTTTCCTTATGTTTCAAACCGGTAGCCTGAAAACGCAGTTCCGACTGCTGTCTACATTGGAGTGGTTTCGATCAGTTCGTAGGCCCGCTTTTGGGGGGCGTTGAGAATAGTGAGGACCGGGAAGGTGGATGCCTCTCCCTCGGTGTGCGGCACACGACAGGTATTGCGCGTCACAGTGGCAAGCTCGGCGAGCAGGGTCTGGAAGCTGTGTATGGGCGTCCCATCGTCTTGTTGTTGTCGTGAGGCCTTTCTCTTTGCCGCTCTTGAGCGTTGGGCCGGGGCTACCGGATCACGGGTGGTCTTAGCAGCCTGATCCTCGTCTGTAAACATCAACTCCCGCCAGGCCGCGCGCAGATGCCACTCGACGTAGTAGGCCAACATACAGAGGAAGATGTGGGCTTTCACCCGGTCGGCTAAGCGGTGATGGATCGGTCGTATTTTGAGATCCAGGGTTTTCATTGACCGAAAGGCGCGTTCGACCTGGGCCAAGGATTTATAGTGGCGCACACAGGTGGCGGCATCCATACGCTCGGCCACGACCGAGGTGCGGATGATATAAATACCATCGAGCGCCGCTTCCGCGGTAATGGCTTCGGTCTTACGCGTAAAAGAGAACGTCGTATCCTGAATGTCCAAGGTGAAGTGTTTGGCCATCTTATAGCGGTTCACGATCGCGCCCACCTTCAGGCCGATGTGATCTCGTCCTGTCAGGCGTCCGGCTTCGACACGGACCTGGATCTTCTGAAGACTCTCTTCGGTGGCCGCCAGGAGGTCTGCGCGCTTATGGCCGCGCAGTTTCTGCAACTCGGGATTGCGACAGGCGACCAAGCGCTCACCTGGATAATCGGGGTGGGAGAACTCCAGCAGGTTGCGCTCGTCGAATAGCTCGGGTTGTAACGTTTTGTCTTCGACCAAAGCCCGAATCGAGACGCCCTTCAGGGCCGTGATCCAGTCAATCCCGTCTTGCTCGCGGAGGGCGTCGATCGCTTTTTGCGCGATCATGCCGCGGTCGCCGACCATGACGAACTGCTCCATACCGAAGTCGGTCTTTAAGCGCTGGATCTCCGGCATCAAGGTCGTCGGATCGGCGACATTGCCTTCATGCACGGAGATCGCTACCGGACACCCCCGGCCATCGGTCATCAACCCATACTCGACCTGCAGGGTGCCGTGCTGGCCATCGCGGCTATAGCCGCGCTTGGCCAGGGGACATGTGCTGCCTTCGAAATAACTGGAAGAGAGATCATAGAGGACGAGACCGCTTTCGGTGAGGTGGCGCGTGGCGAGCGTCTTCTGGATGCGGTCTTGGCGTTTCAGCAACCAGTCCATAGCCGCATAGCAATCATTCTCGGAGGCCTGCGTCACTTCAAAGTCCTCGGCCAAGGTCGTCGTATGCCACCAGCGGGTGGTGGCCAACTTCGTGCCGGGCGCCAGGATGCGCGCCGCGATCATGGCCAGCACGAGGTCGCGTTCCCCACAAGGCTGGGAGGCCACGAGAGAGGCAAGCCCCAGGCGTTTCATCATCAAGGCCACGGCTTGCACATGCCCTTGGGCCAAGGAACGGGTAATCTCGAAGGATTCCGTCACGGGTCGCAGATCCACCCCATTCAGGGCCGCCCGGATGATCTCGATCTGCGCCATCGGCAGGCTCGAGAGATTGGCCAGTGTGCGCTTCTTGACCTTCTTCCCTTCGCGATAGGACTCCCGCAGCAAAATGGTGGGGGCGGCCTTGCGATTCGGGACGATATGGATATGCATGCCTACTATATATAACAATAACACCTTAATGTAAAGCTTTTTCGTCGCCTTATGCATGCCCACATACTAGCAGACCCAAAAACCGCCGTAGGCCTTGATTTACCACATCTTTTTGGGCAATTCAGGGGGTTTGTGGGAGGAACTTCAGTTTAACCACTAGTGAGACTAGTTTAATGACTAATGAGAATTGACGCGGAGCGGGGTTATTCCCAACTCAACGCGCCACCGGTCTGGTATTCGATCACCCGGGTCTCAAAGAAGTTTCGCTCCTTCTTGAGATCCAGCATCTCGCTCATCCACGGGAACGGATTATTCACCCCGGGATACTGCGCCGGCAGGCCGATCTGCTGGCAGCGGCGGTTGGCGATGAACTTGAGATACTCGTCAAACATCGCGACGTTGAGTCCGAGCACGCCGCGCGGCATGGTGTCGACCGCGTACTGGTATTCGAGGTCCACAGCCTTGCAGACGAGGCCGACGATCTCCTGCTGGAACTCCGCGGTCCACAGATGCGGGTTCTCCAGCTTGATCTGGTTCACGACGTCGATGCCGAAATTTAGGTGCATGCTCTCGTCGCGCAGGATGTACTGATACTGCTCGGCAGAGCCGGTCATCTTGTTCTGCCGTCCCAGCGCGAGTATCTGCACGAATCCCACATAGAAGAACAGTCCTTCCATGATCACCGCGAAGCCGATCAGGGCGCGCAGCAGCCGTTGATCGTTCTCCGGGGTGCCGGTATGAAAATCCGAGTCCGTCAGCGTGTCGATGAACTCGATGAGAAACTCATCCTTCGCGCGGATGCTCGGGATCTCGTGATAGGAATTGAAGATCTCGCCTTCGTCGAGTCCGAGGCTCTCGACGATGTACTGATAGGCATGGGTATGGATCGCTTCCTCGAATGCCTGTCGCAGAAGGTACTGCCGGCACTCCGGGTTCGTGATATGCCGGTAGGTGCCCAGTACGATATTGTTCGCGGCAAGCGAATCCGCGGTGGTGAAGAACCCGAGATTGCGCTTGACGATCCGCCGCTCATCCTCGGTGAGGCCGTTCGCGCTCTTCCACAGCGCGATGTCGCGGCTCATGTTGATCTCCTGCGGCATCCAGTGGTTGGCGCAGGCGGCGAGATACTTCTCCCAGGCCCACTTGTACTTGAAGGGCACAAGCTGGTTTACGTCTGCCTTGCAGTTGATGATGCGCTTGTCTTCCACCTGCACGCGCCCCGTGTTCCTGTTCATGGAGACGGTCTGGGCTGCCGTGACGTGCGTCGCCGCATCGATCTTGTTCTTCGGGGAGACCGGGCTGGTTTCTTCGAATGTCAGCATGAATACCTCTCCTTCGTTCCTGGCACGCCTGCTACTGGCAGGCTTCGCATGTCGGGTCGTTGATCAGACAGGTCTTGGGCTCGACGGCCCCCCCGTTGCCATTGGCGTGGGCCGCGACACCGTGCCCGCCCGTGCCACCCTGAACCGCGTTCAGGGCACCGTCGGTGATGGTTGATTTCTCGGCCGCAGTCGCGCCGAGCGTCCTCAGGTAGTAGGTCGTCTTCAGGCCGCGCTGCCAGGCAAACTGGTACATGTCGGACAGTCTCTTGCCAGATGGCTCCGCCAGATACAGGTTCAGACTCTGGGCCTGATCGATCCACTTCTGCCGCCGCGAACCGCACTCGATGAGCCAGCGCGGGTCGATCTCGAACGCGGTGGCATAGAGCCGCTTGAGGTCCGGCGGGATACGGTCGATGCGCGACACCTGCCCGTCAAAATATTTGAGATCGTTGATCATCACCGGATCCCAGAGTTCCCGTTCCTTGAGGTCCCGGACCAGGTAGTCGTTCAGCACCGTGAACTCGCCCGACAGGTTCGATTTGACGAACAGGTTCTGGTACGTGGGCTCGATACTCTGGGCAACCCCCGCGATATTCGAGATGGTCGCGGTGGGCGCGATCGCCATGCAGTTCGAGTTGCGCATCCCGTGCGCCTTGACCGCCTGACGCACGGGCTCCCAGTCAAGTCGCTGGGTCCGGTCAACCTCAAAGGCCCCTGGCCAGTCCGCGCGGTGCTCGGCGAGTCGATTGAGGCTGTCGATCGGCAGGATCCCCTGACTCCAGAGCGAGCCCTGGTAGGTCTGGTACGTACCACGCTCCCGCGCAAGCTCCGCCGAGGCGAGGATGGCGTGATAGCTCACTGCCTCCATCGACTGATCGGCGAACGCAACCGCCTCTTCGGAAGCGTACGGGATCCTCAGTTTGTAGAGCGAATCCTGGAATGCCATGATGCCAAGCCCCACGGGCCGGTGTCTCAGGTTCGAGGTCCGCGCCTGCGGTACCGAGTAGTAGTTGATGTCGATGACGTTATCGAGCATGCGCATGGCGGTGCGCACGGTGCGCCCGAGCTTTGCAAAATCAAGCCCGTTCTCCGGGTCGACGTGTGCCGCAAGATTCACCGAGCCGAGATTACAGACCGCGATTTCCTCGGCCGACGTATTCAGGGTGATCTCGGTGCACAGGTTCGAGCTGTGCACCACACCTTTATGCTGCTGCGGGCTGCGCAGGTTACACGGATCCTTGAAGGTAAGCCAGGGATGTCCGGTCTCAAACAGCATGGACAGTATCTTCCGCCACAGGTCGACCGCCTTCACGCGCCTGAACAACCGGAGCACGCCGGAATCGGCGTTGGCCTCGCAGCGCTCGTAGGCCTCGACGAACGCCTTTCCGTAGAGATCATGCAGTTCGGGCACATCCGACGGCGAGAACAGCGTCCACTCCCTGTTCTCGCGCACCCGCTGCATGAACAGATCCGGAATCCAGTTCGCGGTGTTCATGTCGTGCGTGCGCCGGCGGTCGTCACCCGTGTTCTTGCGCAGTTCGAGGAACTCCTCGATGTCCAGATGCCAGGTCTCAAGATATGCACATACCGCGCCCTTCCGGCGCCCCCCCTGGTTAACAGCCACCGCGGTGTCGTTCGCCACCTTGAGAAACGGGATCACGCCCTGGGACTTGCCGTTTGTGCCCTTGATGTGACTGCCCAGTGCGCGCACGCGGCTCCAGTCGTTGCCAAGCCCGCCCGCGTATTTTGACAGGAGCGCGTTATCCTTGATGGCGCTGTAGATCCCGTCAAGATCGTCGGCAACCGTCGTGAGATAGCACGAGGAAAGCTGCGAGCGCAGCGCGCCGGAATTGAACAGGGTCGGTGTACTGGACACGAAATCGAACGTCGACAGCACATGGTAGAATTCGATCGCACGCGCTTCGCGATCAACCTCCGCCACTGAAAGCCCCATGGCGACGCGCATCCAGAACGCCTGGGGGAGCTCGATGCGACGGTCGTTGGAATGCAGAAAGTACCGGTCATACAGCGTCTGCAGTCCGAGATAGGTGAACGACAGATCCCGATCGGCCACGAGCGCCTTGCCAAGCCGCGCCAGATCGAACCCGCCGAGCCGTGGATCCAGGAGTTCCGCCTCGATCGCCCCATGGATGAACCGCGCAAAATAGTCCGGATAGTGCGTGCTCATCTGCGCGTGCGTGGCGTTGTGCCCCAGCACCTCGTGGCGCAGCGCATCGAGCAGCAGGCGCGAGGTCACGTAGGAATAGTTGGGTTCCGTCTCAATCATGGCGCGCGCCGAGAGAATCGCCGACTGCATCACGTCGCGCTCCGCGACCCCGTCGAACAGGCTCTTCAGGGTCTCCTTCAGCACCCGCCCAGGATCCACTTCGGCGAGTCCCATGCAGGACTCCTCGATCACCGTCGAGAGACGCGCACGATCAAGCGGCCGCCTCTGCCCGTCTGCAAACCGCACGTGGATCACGGGTGTCTCAGGGGTATCGGCGGCCAGGGCCTGGTCGGTCGCGCGCGCACGCGCGCGTTCCTCGCGATAGAGCACATAACGCCGCGCCACTTCGTGATGGCCGCCACGCATGAGCGAGAGCTCGACCTGATCCTGGACGTCTTCGATATGAACCGTGCCGCCACCTGGCATACGCCGGGTAAGCGCGGAGACAACCTGCGCCGTCAGACCCTCGACGATCTCCCGCACACGCGCCGACGCCGCCCCGGTGCCACCCTCGGTGGCAAGAAAGGCCTTCATGATCGCGACCGCGATCTTGCTCGCGTCGAAGTGGGTCGCGACGCCGTTACGGCGTATGACTCTGAAAACCGCCTCGGTACCGGAACCTGAGGTTATCCGCTCCGGCATGTGACGGGTCGATGAATGTCCAGCAAGCGGGTGTGTGTGTGGGTTTTCCATCGTGAGATCCTCAACAATTTTTTATGCCCCCCTCGACCGCCTTTATGAAACCACTGCGCTGCTGCGGCCGCCTGAATTATCAGGGTGTGTCCTCATCAACCGATCGGGACACGCTGGAAACCAATATATGGGGTGTGCGAACACTCGTCAACACAATATGTTGTGTTTCTTAGAAATAGCAGCTAAGTCTTTGTTTATCCTAAAAACGCCCGTCGATTCCGGCGTTTCGCATTAACCCGATCCAAAGGTTGTCAGGACCGGATCGGGCCGCGCCGCACGAGCAGATCCGGTCTCCCGTACCGACGCATTCGGCGGGATTTGTGATCGGCGTTGCCCGCGGGATCCGATCGTCCTGAAGGGGTCTTCCGAAACCGGAACAGCGACATCGGCAACCTCAAGATACCGGCCAAAACCTTCTTCCGGCCTATGCCATTTTTTCCCCACGGCGCGGCGGCGATCAGCATTCCCGGGGTTTGCGGCCTTCATGGTTGAGCCGGTGATCGTGCCGATATTAAACCGCTCGTCGGGCCGTCAGGCGCGGGTATGCCTGAACCCGCTTGCGCCAGCCCGGACGTCGCCTAAACTTCAAGATAATCAGGGTCAGGATTCCGGGTGCCGAGGCACCTCCGCAAATCGGGCCCGGAGCCGGAGTTCCTATGGACCAGTACGCTGGCGCCAGGAAAGGCGTTTCCGCCCTCCGTTCAAGGTTCGCCTGCGACCCGCGTGGAGTGCATGCATGAGCAGGTCTCGGATCGTCCCGTGGCGGGCGCCGGAAGGTTTTGTGCATATCGCGGCACTCATGCTGCTTGCGATCTCCGGACTCACCCTTGCCGGACACGCGTTTTCACCCTGGCCCGCCTCCTCATCGCTGCTCTCTCTGCGAATCCCCACGGCTTCCTGTTTTTTTCTGGGGGGCGTAGGCCTGTGGCTGCAAAGCCGGCCCGGATGGATCGTACCGTCTATCGGACAGGTCTTCGGCGCCACCGTCGCACTGATGGGCTTCTCTTTTCTCGTCGAGGCCTTGCGTCATGGCGTCAATACACCGGCCCCTGACACGGACGCCGCGTTCGCGATCCTCGGCATGGGCCTTTCGCTCCCGCGCGCCTTCCGGAGCACGCACACGCGGTCCACCGATGCACTGGCATTGCTCGCCATCATCATCAGCGCGCCCGGGCTCCTCGGCCATATCTACGGCGTCCACTCGCTCGACCAGTTCCCGTTCTACTCATCGACTACCGGCATTGCGGCCACGGGAGGGCTCCTGATCTTCGCCGCCGGCATACTGGCGCTGTCACCCGAGCAGGGTGTGGCCGCGCGTCTTGCCAGCACCCGCGTCGGGGGACACATGATCCGCCGCCTGCTGCCGGCCGCCCTGCTGGTGCCCGCACTCATCGGCTGGGTGCAGCTCAAAGGCCAGCGCGCGGCGCTCTACGGCGTGGGTTCCGGGCTCGTCCTGTTCGCGGTCGCGAGCACCGTGATCTTCGTCGCGCTCGTCCTGCGCTCGGGGGCGGATCTTGATCGCCTGGACGACGAGCGGCGCGCGGTACTCGCCAGACTGCGCGAGGCCAACGAGTCACTCGAGGCACGCGTCGCGGAACGCACGGATGCGCTCGCGGCGGCAAACCAGATGCTCACAGCCCAGGTCGCCGAACGGCGCAGCGCAGAAAACCAGGCGCGGGGCTTCCTCGAGTCCGCGCCCGATGCCATCGTCGTCACCAACCCGGAGGGGAGGATCGTGCTGCTGAACTCCCAGGCCGAGCGTCTGTTCGCCTGTACCAGGGCCGCGCTCCTCGGCCGAAACATCGGGGATCTCGTCAATGATGACGCGCGCGCAGGCTACCGCATGCGGTGCGCAGCCGCGCTCGACTGCCGGGGCAACCGCCCCGAGGAGCTGCTCGAAATCGGCATGCGGACAGCGAACGGGACCGAAATCAACGCCGGGATGACCTTGAGCACAATACGCACCGACGAGGGACCGCTGCTGTTCCATGACCTGCGCGACATCTCCTGGCAGAAGCGCGCCGAGCGCGCGCTCAAGGCAAGCGAGACGCGTTTCCGCGCGGTGGCGGACACCGCAAACGATGCGGTCGTGTCGATCGACGATCGTGGACGCATCGTCTACGCGAATCCCGCGACGACCCGCCTTTTCGGATATGACGTGGCAGAACTCGCCGGAGCCCCCGTGGCAATCCTCACCCCGGAGCGTTATCGGGATCGCCATCAGGCCGGGCTTGCGCGACTGGTGGCCAAGGCAACCCCCAGACTCATCGGGCGCACGATCGAGATCGAGGGCCGGCGCAAAGACGGCTCGGAATTCCCCCTGGAGCTCTCGCTCGCGCGCTGGCAGGCGGACCAGAAAACGTATTTCACGGGCATCCTGCGCGACATCTCCGTGCGGCGAAGTGCCGAGCAGAAGATTCGGGAGCTCAATGCCGCGCTTCAGGGGCGGGCCGTGGAACTTGAAACGCTCAACAAAGAACTCGAGGCGTTCAGCTACTCCGTATCACATGACCTGCGTGCACCCCTGCGGTCGATCGACGGCTTCAGCCAGGCGCTCCTCGAAGACTGCGCGGGGCAGCTCGATGAGACCGGCAAGGGATACCTGACCCGCATCCGCTCAGGCGCCCAGCGCATGGGGAATCTCATTGACGACCTGCTCACACTCTCGAAGGTGGCACGGGCGGAGATCGTGGCCGAGGAAATCGATATGACCGAGATGGCCCAGCGGATCGGCGCCGAGCTCGAAGAAAACACCCGCCGACACGTTGACCTTGCGGTCGCCCCGGGCCTCAAGGCGCACGCAGATCCCCGCCTGCTGCGGATCGCACTTGAGAACCTCCTTGGCAACGCATGGAAGTTCACGGCTGCGCGCGGCGATCCACGGGTCGAGGTGGGCACCGGCGACGACGGCCCGGGGCACTGTTTCTTCGTGCGCGACAACGGCGCGGGATTCGACATGGCCTACGCCGAAAAACTGTTCAATGCCTTCCAGCGTCTGCACGATGCGCGCGAGTTCCCCGGTACCGGGGTGGGACTTGCCACGGTACAGCGGATCCTGCGCAAGCACGGCGGGCGCATATGGGCGGAGGCAATGGTCAACCAGGGGGCAACGTTTTATTTCACCTTATAGGCGAGGCGCATGCGCAAACGAACGATCCTGCTCGTGGAAGACAACCTCGATGACGAGGACCTGACGTTGCGGGCGTTCCGCAAGCACAACATCGGCAACGACGTCGTGGTCGCGCGGGACGGGGAACAGGCGCTCGAGTACCTGTTCGGCACCGGGCGGTGGGCTGGCCGCAACCCCTCCGATCTTCCCCAGCTCGTGCTGCTCGATCTCAAACTGCCAAAGATTGACGGCCTGGATGTGCTGAAGCGCATCCGCGAACACAAGGAAACGAAGCTGCTTCCCGTGGTGATCCTCACCTCTTCGCGCGAGGAACGGGATATTGTCTCCGGCTACCGGTTCGGGGCCAACAGCTACGTGCGCAAACCCGTGAACTTCGATGAGTTCATCGAAGCGGCGCGCCAGCTCGGGCTCTACTGGCTGCTCCTGAACGAATCTCCACAGATGATGAACAATGAACGCCGGAAGTGACACGGGCAAACCACTGCGTGCGCTGATCGTCGAAGACTCGGCCGATGATGGCGAGATCCTGGCGCGTGAACTCACGCGCGGAGGCTACGTACTCTCCTATGAGCGCGTAGACACCCAGGAGGCGCTCGAGGCCGCGCTCGACACGCAGTCCTGGGACATCGTGTTTGCCGACTACAGCATGCCCCGCTTCAGCGGTACCGAGGCGCTTGCGTGCGTACGCGCTCGCGGGGATGAAATACCCTTCATATTCGTCTCCGGCACCATCGGCGAGGACGTGGCGGTATCCGCCATGAAGGCGGGCGCACAGGACTATCTGATGAAGGACCACCTGAAACGGCTCCTTCCGGCGGTCGAGCGGGAACTCCGGGAATCGGGGCACCGGCGCGAACGCTTGCGCGCCCAGACTGAACACCGGGCCATGGAGGTACGGTTCCGGAGCATCCTGACCATGGCGGCAGATGCCATCATCGCGCTTGATGGTGACGAGCGCATCATCCTGTTCAATCAGGCGGCGGAGCGCTTGTTCGGCTACCACGCTGAAGAGGTGCACCATCAACCGCTTGCCATGCTGCTGCCATTGCCCCGGACCGACCCGCATGGGTCAGCGGCGGCGTGGTTCATGAATCAGCGGGGCGAGATGTACGGGCGGCGCAAGGACGGGAGTGAGTTTCCGGTGGAGACCAACGTCTCGCGCCTTCAGGAAAACGGGGAAACCACCTTCACCATCATCCTGCGCGACATCACCGAGCGCACGCGCGCGGAGGCCGAAGCGCGGTTCCTCCAGGACATCTCGGTCGCGGTGCGCGATGCAGGCGATGTCCCGTCGGCATTCACGACCGCGCTTGGCAAGATCTGTCATGACCTGCAATGGTCGATCGGCCAGGTCTGGATGCCGGAAGCCAGCCACAAACTCGCGTGCACCCCGATATGGTACTGCCGGGAGACGGGGCTCGAACGCTTCCGGATCGAAAGCCTTGCGCGTGAGGCCGCGGAGATCACACTGCCCGCACGCGTCCATGCCACGCGGGAACCCGTATGGATCGCGGATGTCAGCCGGGAACCGGGGTTCGCGCGCGCCGATACTGCCCGGGAGGTGGGGCTGCGCGCCGCGGTCGCGGTCCCTGTGGCGATCGATGACGAGACCACTGGCGTGATCGAGCTCTTCGCGCGCGATGCACGGTCGCCGGATCCGCAGATGATGCGTGTGCTCGGCGCCGCATCTGCCCGGATCGCCTCGGTGATCCAGAGAAAGCGCGCGGAGGAACGGATCCAGCATCTGGCACACCACGATGCGCTCACAGACCTGCCAAACCGCGTCCTCTTTCACGAACGCCTGCGGCGGGCGCTCTGGGACGCGCGCCGGTACAAGCACCTTGTCGGCGTCGCGTTTCTCGACCTCGACCGCTTCAAGACCATCAACGACAGTCTCGGACATGGGGTTGGCGACCAGCTGCTCAAGGCCGTCGCCACAGCGCTCGCCTCCTGTGTACGCGAGGGCGACACGGTGGCGCGGCTCTCGGGCGATGAGTTTGCCGTGATATTCGCCGAGGTGCGCCACGCCGACGAGGTCGGTCATGTGGCAAACCGGATCCTCAAGACCCTCGCCGAACCCTTGCTGATCGACGGTCACGAGCTGTTCACGAGCGTGAGCATGGGCATCACGCTTTACCCGCTTGACGACGACGAGGCCGGAGGACTCGTTCAGAACGCCGATATTGCCATGTACCGGGCAAAGGAGTCCGGGGGTAACGCCTTCCAGTTCTATACACCGGAGATGACGGTCAAGGCACAGGAGCGCCATGCGCTTGAAAACGATCTGCGCCGGGCACTCGACCGGGGCGAGTTCGTGCTCTACTACCAGCCCATTGTCGCGCTTTCCTCTGGGCGCGTGACCGGCGCAGAGGCGCTGATCCGCTGGCAGTGGCCGGGTCGCGGGATCATTGGCCCCGGCCAGTTCATCCCGCTGGCGGAGGAGACAGGGTTGATCGCGCGTCTCGGCCAGTGGGTCGCGCGCACCGCGTGCGCGCAAGCCGCGTCATTTGGCCGGCCGGACCTGCGGATCGCGGTCAACTGCTCGCCGCGGCAGTTCCAGCAGTCGAACCTGTGCGACATCATCGCCGAGGCGCTCGAACAGGGCCGGCTCGACGGCCACCGGCTCGAGATCGAGATCACCGAGACCCTGCTCATGCAGAACGCCGCCGTGACGCTTTCCGCCATGCAGCGGCTGAACGGGCTGGGCGTGACATTCGCGGTCGATGATTTCGGGACGGGCTATTCGAGCCTGAGCTATCTCAAGCAGCTGCCGATCGGCCGGCTGAAGATCGACCAGTCGTTCGTCCGGGACGTACCGGGCGACCCGAATGACGTGGCGATCGTGCGCGCGATCGTGTCGATGGCGCACGGTCTTGGCATCCAGGTCGTCGCCGAGGGGGTCGAGACGGAAGCCCAGCTTGCCTTTGTCCGCGACGAGGGGTGCGATGCGGCCCAGGGCTACTACTTCAGCCGGCCGCTGCCTTTCGAGGCATTCGCGCGCCGGCTACGCGACGGGCGTTCGCCCCCCTGGGTTCCGGAAGAGAACGCGCCGGGCAATGGCTGCCCGTAGCTGAACTCGATGGCGTGGCCATCGGGATCGCGCACACCGCAGTAATAGCCGACCGGATAGGGTTCCTCCCGCGGCGCCCAAAGGAGCAGATCGAGTGCCCGCGCGCGTTCCGCGACTGTATCGACCGCGGCGCGGGACGCCAGCGCGAATCCGAGATGGCTATAGTCCTTCTCGGCCTGGGGCTGGCTCAACCCACCCGGCATCAGCACGAACGCGAGATCGCGGCGTCCCGGTTCGGCAAGCCACACGACACAGTCGCGGTCGCGTCCCCGCTCATGCACGGTGACAAGCCCGCAGAAATCCCGATAGAACGCGATCGAGGCGTCAAGGTCGCGCACGTGCAGCGCGAGATGGGTCAGGACAGGGCGCACACCGCCAGCATAACGCCGGGCGCCCCCTGTTGACACGCCCACCCGGCCTAAAGGGCGCGGCCCGCGTACGTCCGGCGTCAACCGACGCCACGCATCGTGCCAGCGTCCCGTACACCGTCGCCTTCGCGCGAAAGCTCGCGCCGCTCCGATGTAGACATGAACGTCATCGACAGCGTAACCCTTACCGCTCTTCAGCAGGGTCTTCCGGACGACCCCGGCTTCCGCCAGGAAGCGGGCGCGATGCTCCGCCGCCGTGGCTACCTGTTCGATCGCCTGAATCATAAAGGGGGGGTTATCCTTGTTTTTGTGCGGCGGCCGCCGCCCCCTGCTTGAGTACATCGGGCAGCTTCAATCAGGGGTGGATTAGTGACGAGGCGCGTTCCGAAGCAGGTGTTACTGTAGTAACACCTGTATGCGTTGCGATCTACATCGAAGATCGCATTACCGGGAAACCGGAGATGACGGGCAGCACTGCGTGCGCCTGCGGGATATGCTGACCGATCCGTATATCCGCATAATCGCGGCCAGATCGGGGTCCGTCCAGCACCGATCTAACGCGATTACGATGATTCGGCGCGTCCGAAAAATTTCTGGGCCGCCAACAACCGCATCCAATCGGTGCCTCTCAGCATCCCGCCGGCCGTCTGCGGCGCGCGAGCACGAGGAGGGCGAGACCCGTGCCCATGAGCCAGAGGCTGGACGGTTCCGGAACGGGTATTACCCGATGGTCATCGCCATCGTGGATGTGGAAGGTCCCGTCATCGTCCGTGAATTCATGCCCGTCCATCATGTTGTTGTCGGATTCCATGACACTGTCACCAACGATGTCACCGTTCCCGTCAGCCTCGTAGGCAAATGTGTCATAGGCTACCCGGTCATCGGGGGTACTGAAGGCCCCCTTCTGGTCCAGAAATCCCTGGACGTCGCTGTTCCAGTGGGCCTGCACGTTCGGCACCATCAGGATATCAATGTCGCTTTTGGCCTGAGCCACGGTGGCCAAGGCCAGTCCAGCCCCAAGGACCATGACGCCCGCCAATAACCGCTGTCTAAACCGCTTCATTGTGCTCGCCCCCGGCCGTCTGGCGGCCGCTCTAGTAGAACACCTCAACTCCCTGCCTGCCAAGCCCAAGCGGGGGAACTAGTTTGGCAATACTGGCCCTTGCCGTCAACTCTATGCGTAATGCCACAGCGATACCGCTGCGGGAGCTGCCGGAAGGGGTTATTTCTCTCCTGTGCACGGCAGGGACAGGCCCTACATCAGGGTTTTGAACAGAAACTCCGGTACCGCAAGCGCACCATGATGGATGCCGTGGTTGTAGTAGCGCGTGGGGAAGCGCCGGTTTTCGACGTCTTCCTCCCGGAAATTGGAAAGCGCCCGGTCTTTCGCCGCCATCGTCGCGCTCCACCAGCCGGAAGGGTAGGTGCACTGTGGAAAAAACAGGGTCGCGATATCCAGGAAGTTCGCGCCCCGAAGCCCCCCGTGCATGCCCTTGATGAGATCGGCATGAAAGAGCGGCGACTCGCTCTGGCCGACGAGGATGCCGCCAGCATTGAGCGCACGGTAGCAGTCGGCGTAGAAACTGGCCGAGAACAGGCCCGCAGCCGGGCCAACAGGATCGGTCGAGTCCACGATGATGACGTCGTAGTGCCCGGGAGAGGACTCCTTTGTCCACTGGATGCCGTCTGCGAAGTGCAACCGCGCCCGGGGATCGGCGTTCGCGCTGCAAAGCTCCGGGAAGAACTGCTCTGAGACGCGCGTCACGCGTTCGTCGATCTCGACCTGATCGACCTCGAGGATGGCGTCGTGCCGCAGGACCTCGCGCAGCGTCCCGCAGTCGCCCCCGCCGATGATGAGGACGCGCCGGGGCTTGTGATGTGTGAAAAGCGCCGGGTGTGACATCATCTCGTGGTAGATGAAATTGTCGCGGTCAGTGACCATCACGAGGCCGTCGAGCGTCATCAGGGTACCGAACGTCTCGGTCTCGTAGATCTCGATGCGCTGATAGGGGCTCTGCTCGTCGTGGACCTTTTCAGTGACCTTGAGCGAGATGGCGGCGCCTGCGCCCGCCCATTCCTCGGTGTACCACCCGCGCTTGTCCAAGGCCTAGTCCCAGAGCACTACCGCAGCAAACACGGCGCCGATCTTCTCGACCCGGTGGTCGATCGCGACCGACCGGATCTCGCGGATCTCCCAGCCACGCTTCTTCATGCCCTCTTCCGCCATGCGGCGCACCACCGACTCCGCGTCCTCGCGATGGCCATGGGCATGGTACTCCATGATGAGCCCCGGGCGGCTTGTGTCGCGGGGCCATGCCGCCGCGACCCCGGCGCAGATCATGGAACCCGGGATATCGGACTCCATGGCGGCATAGGCGACCGGCACGAGCGCCCCCGGCGGCAGCGTGAGCGATGCGACCGGCACCTCGCGCGAGCCCGGGGGCACGATCGACGACATCTTCACGAGATTGGTATTGCCGACTCCAGCAGCCAGAAGCGCTCCATCAAAGGCATTGAGCGGGGTATAGCCTTCACTGGCGCCGCTGACGAAGGTATGCGTCGTCGGCGTCTTGATGATCATCGTGCCTGGCCCCTGCGCCGCGTCACCACTGACGCCACCGGCCGGTTCTGCGGCCGCATCATGTCGACCTGGCCACGGTGGAGCTCCATGGTCGATACATGCCCCGCCTCGAGCGCCTTCCGCAGATGGTTGAACCCGATCTCCGGCGACACGCTGTCGCCACAGGTAAAGAGATCGACGGCGGCATAGCCATACTCGGGCCAGGTATGAATCGCGAGGTGACTCTCCGCGATGATCACCGCGCCCGACACGCCATGCGGCGAGAAATGGTGGAATGTTTCGGTCACGATCGTGGCACCCGACCGGATCGCCGCTTCCCGCATGTGGTGCCGTACGTGCTCGACGTCGTTCAGCAGCTCCACGTTGCACGAATAGAATTCAGCGACGATCTGATGTCCAAGTGAGCGCATGGGCAAGCCCCTTCCAGTAATGGTTACCGGACCCCGAGACCCTCGTCTGCGGCAGTCCTGACTGAAGTAGCTCCCGTGCACACCCGGTCAGCTCTACCTGATGCGAATCGCGTTGAGCGAGCGCCTTCGGTGCCGTGGAATTGCGGCGAATGATAGGCACGTTTTTTGTTCATTGCAATTTGATTTTTTGATGCCCCTCCGGCGGAGTGTCACACAGCGCCGGCGTCCCGGCCCGCAACCTCCCCCTGAAGTCTCGCGTGACTTCCGGCCACAGGCGCGCTACTGTGCGGACAAAGGCCGCTTGCAGGCCTCGACGAGACGCAGTGCTGCGGGATCCGTCAATCAAAACCCAGCGGGGGCCCGCGGCGCAGACAGGGTAAAGACTCCCTGTGGTCCGTCTGCACGTGAAGACCCTTCAAGGTCTTCAGGATTTTGAGTGAGGAATTTAGAGGTCGAACGCATGCACGCCGGAGTCATCGGTCTGGGAGCAATGGGCGCGCCAATGGCGCGCCGCCTGGCCACAGGCGGCCTGCTCGGCGGCGTCTGGAACCGCAGCCACGACCGGGCACGCTCGCTCGGGCTTGAGCTCGGCGTCCCGGTCGCGGACGACCCGGCAGCGCTTGCGGCGCACTGCGACACCGTCATCCTGAGCGTCGCGGATGACGCTGCCGTAACGGCGGTGGTCACCGCCATGATCCCGGGGCTTAAGGCCGGCACCGTGATCATCGACACCTCGACCATCGCGCCTGCGACCACACGCCGCCTTTCTGCGATGCTCACCGAGATCGGGGTCTCGCTGCTTGATGCGCCGATCTCCGGCGGCATCGAGGCTGCGGCGACCGGCATGCTCGTCACCATGGTGGGGGGCGATCCTGAGGCACTTGCACGCGTGCGTCCGGTGCTGGACCGCCTTGCCTCCCATATTGTCCATATGGGGCCCTCGGGAAGCGGTCAGGCGGCGAAGATGGTGAACCAGGTCATGGTCGCAGGGATCAATCAGGCCGTGTGCGAGGGGCTCGCGTTCGCACGCGCCCTGGGGCTGCCTTCAGACACACTGCTGCCGGCGCTCGGCCATGGGATGGCGGGAAGCCGATTGCTCGAACATCGTGGCGCCACGGTCTGTGCAGGGCAATTCGACCGCGGCTTCAAGGTCACGCTCCACCAGAAGGATCTGCTGCTCGCACGCTCGCTCGCCGAAGAGCTGGGCGCGCAGATGCCCCTCATCGAGATGACCCTGATCCAGTATCGGCGGCTTATCGAAGACGGTGCCGGCACCCAGGATATCTCGGTGCTCTACCGGCAAAAACGCAAGCTGTTCAGGGAGGAATTTCCCCATGACGAAGACCCCGGACACCGCTCTGGCGATTAAGGTCGATCGGCCGGAACCCGGCCGTATCGAGACGCTCGGTGTCAAGCGCTGGCCGATCTGGGAACATGACCCCGCCCGCTTCCCCTGGTCGTATGACGAGGAAGAGACCTGTTATCTCCTGGAAGGCGACGTCACGGTGACACCCGAAAACGGCGTGCCCGTACGCCTCGGTCCCGGAGATTTCGTGACGTTTCCAGCCGGCCTCTCCTGCACCTGGGAGATCCACCGCAAGGTGCGCAAACATTACCGGTTCGGATAGCGGACCTGATGCGGGGCCACCTGACTTTGGTGCCCGGCGGACCCACGCCAGCGAAGGCCCCGGGACGGAATACCCCGCGCAACGCCACAATGGCTGACACTACCGCAAGACCGTGTTGCGAAACCCGTGTCGCGCAAGAGGCTTCCTGCGGACATCGATCAGGGTCCCCCGTGTGCTGCCCGGAACTCTGCGGGACTCACGATCAGGCAGGATCCCGCCAGCGCGAGCAGATCTTTGCTCCCAGCGCTCAAGGCA
>JAJYDT010000102.1 GCA_021777335.1 Pseudomonadota bacterium
CGGCAGGAGATCCCTCGGGCTTCGGCGGCGTGCAGTATTTCCTGCACCTCTCAGGCTTCGTAAAGCCGGTTCCGATCCCGGCCGCTGTCTGGCTGTTGGGTTCGGGCCTCATCGGGCTGGCTGGCATCGCAGGGCGCAGAGGTCGGGTCAGGGCATGACCAGTTCCGTCGGCCTCACGTTCGTCGGGTTGTGCCGGATCGAGGATCCTGCTCGCTGCAGCCGAAATACATAATATCGGGCGGCCCTCATGCCCAGGCTCCGGGACGTACCTGTCCCGGAGCCTGGGCGAACGTCATCCCTTTTGGGTCGTTCTGTATATAAGTGAATCTCGTTGCTCGCGGGTTCAGCAAACAGCCGGAGCGGCATCACCGTTCTGGCTGGCTTGTCGTGCCTCGCACCAATTCTTCCAAAGCGCACGGTATCCGCTTTCCATATCTCGCGCGAAGCTGCGGGCATCGCACAAGGGTGAGCCGGACATCCGGCTGCGCAATGACGTCCGTAACTGCGCAAGTTCCGCCAGTTCGCTTGCCAGCCGCGCGGCGATACGGACATAGGCATCCGCCGAGTCGGCGATGAGGCCAGGGAGCCCAAGGTTATTGAGCAGGCTGACGCCCACGCGGGCCGCATGCCGGTCGCCGGCCAGCGCCACCACCGGCACGCCCATCCATAGTGCCTCGCAGGTCGTAGTGGTTCCGTTGTACGGGAACGTGTCCAGCGCGATGTCGATCTCGCTGTAGGAGCCGAGGTGCTCGGCCACGCTGTCATGGCGTCCGCGCAGCACCAGCCGCTCAGCGCTGATTCCGTGTGCGCCGTACAGCCGCAGGGTGCGTTCGCGTGTGACGGGGTCTCCCAGCGAGTAGTTCTTGAGGGTAAGGCGGGCACCGGGTACTGCGTGCAGGAGCCTGGCCCACAGCGCCACCACCTCCGGGCTCGTTTTCGGCAGATTGTTGTATGAACCGAAGGTGATATGGCCGTTGATCTGCGCCGGCGGTGGCGAGACTTCCGGCGCAATCGAAGGCGGAAGGTAGCACAGGAAGCCGTTCGGAAGCCGGATGAGTTGCTCGGTGTGACAGCGATCGCAGTCTCCCGGCGGATCGGACCAGGCGTCGGTGAAGCGGTAGCCCATGGCCTTCAATCCGGTGGTGTTCGGATAGCCCAGCCAGGTAATCTGTACGGGTGCCGGTTTCGCGAAAAAGGTCAGCAGGCGGTTGTTGGCCGAATGTCCGGCGAGATCGACCAAAATGTCAATGCGGTCGGCACGGATGCGCTCGGCCAGCGCCGCATCGCTCAGGCCGCAGGTGAACATCCAGTGCTGGCTCAGGGACTGGATGCGCCGGGTCGTGGCGTCGGGCTGGGCGACCTCCGCGTAGCAAAAGGTTTCGAATTCGCTGGTTGAATGCGCACCCAGCAAGGGTTCGAAGAAATAGGCGACCGAGTGCTCCCGCAAGTCCGGGGAAACATAGCCGATGCGCAGTCGGCGTCCAGGGTCCGGCGTATTGGCGTGGGACGGGAGCGAAGGCAGCCCGTGAAGCTCGCCCCAGCGCGCATGTTCCGAAAATATTGCGCTGGCGTCGTAGGCGGAGCGGTAATTGAGCGCAAACAGCAGGTCGCTGTGTGTCCGGTGAAGAGTCGGGTTGAGACGCAGGGCCTGGCGAAAGCGCGAAACCCCCTCTTCGACTTGGCCGCAGCTTACCAGAGCAGCGCCGGCCGCTGCGTGCGCCTCCGCGAAAGAAGGTGCGGTTCCGGCGGCCTGCTGGTAATGGCGCAAAGCTTGCTCCGGGGTTGGCGACAGGTGGCCGAGCTGCATCTGGGTCGGGGCATGATCCGGTTTGAGTTCGGCGGCCCGCCGGAATGCAGAGGTTGCTTCCGCGCGCCTGCCCTGGAAGAGGAGGGCACAGCCCAGATGGTAGTGGGCGTCGTGCGATCGTGGCTGGATGCGGATGATTTCCCGGCAGCAGCGCTCGACCTGGTCAGGGCGACCGAGCTGTGCGTTTATTTTCACCAGAAATATCCAGGATTCGACATCGTTTCCGTCGATGCGGCAAATCTGTTCGAACAGGCCGCATGCGTCGGCCAGGCGGTTGCCTTGCAGCAGCGCAATCGCACGCTGCTTGGTGTTTTGGAGTGGCACGCTATTTCCAGCCATAGAAAATGAATTTCTTGTCAGGAATCCGTTGCGGCTTCGTCGGTATCAGCCCCAGGGCTGCAACCCTGGCTTCCGGCTACCTGCGGCGTGTTGCCTCACAAAAAAATGCAAGGGAACGAGGTTTCGTTGCCTCAAAATAAAATGCCAGTGAATTGCTCCTGGAACATCGGTCTCTATACCGTCTGAGACAGCTACCCGGAAGAGAGTCTAGAGTGTTTTTCCGTTTGAGGTAAGGGCGGCACTACGGCTGGGTGCGCGCATCGTGCCGCGGTTGCACGCCCGGGTAGGTGCCGGTAGGCCCGGGAGCGGGTGCGTGCACCCTGGATGAGCCGCTGCTGCAGGGAGGTGATGTCGCGCTTGAGCTGTGCGGGTTGAGCTGCGCGGACTGCGCATCGAGCTGCAGGCGTTGCGCCTTGCTGATGGCGGCAGGGCCGCACCCGCCGATAGGAGGTCTTCGGCGCAGCGTAGACCTTCTTTACCTTGGCGCCGTTGCGTTCCTTGCGCACGAGCTTCATGACCGGCTGAAAGAAGTTCGTATGCAGGCGCAGAGGCCGGCACAGCTCGTTCAGGCACTTGAGGCCGCTCGCGCCTTCGTGGCGCGCATACCCCACCGCCCGGCGCTGGGGTTGCCGCCGTTCATCGCCGAAAGCGAGGATGCATGCGTCACGGTTGACGCGTGGATCGCGAGGGATCCCGAAGTCCCGGGCGTGCTCCGCCGCGACCTGCGGTCCCGGATGCGGGCTTCGCCGCTGACCGATGCGCTGCGGCGCACCCGCGCCGTGGAACATGCCTGCCGCAGCATTTAGGAACGATAGTGCAGCGGCTGCAGCGACAAGCGAATTCCGGACGGCGCACCCGATCTGATCGCGACCAAAACCCCAGGCGGGCGGATTGGCCCGGCAGGCTGCGTTGCCCGGCGCAGAGCTGCGACGGCACGGGCAATCCAGGCGTCGCCGAGCGCGTGCGGCGCGGAATCCGATTTCACGGAGCCAGGCCCGTTTTCCTCGGGATGGGTAGTGCAGCCCGGTGCCCGCAGTGTCCTGGGCTGTCTACGGTTCGTGATAGCCAAAGTAGTCGATGTATGGTTCCAGTGCCGGAAGATACGGTTCCAGGTGATGGGTATAGCGCTTCCAGCGGTGCTTTGCGTGCTGGAAGATTGGCTGCGTCACCTGGTGATAGCTGGCGGTGTTGACCGTGCGGGTTTTTGCATGTTCGGCATAGCCGAGAATCGCATCGTTCCACTCCACTCCAAGGTAATCGAGCAGAGGACGCGCTTCGCCCTCGAAATCGGTGACCAGGTCCTCATATCGGACGCGGAGATAGTCGATGGGCAGCGTTTCGACATAGCGGCGCCAAAGTCCCATGATGCGGGTGTAGAGTTCTACCGTGCCCGGGAAGGACTGGAATACCGTCATGGCCCCGTTGATCGCGAAGTTCTGCATGAAGCAGCTCAGGCATACGTCGCAGGGGTGGCGGATGGCCAGGATGAATTTGGAATGGGGGAAGACGCGCCAGATAATGTGTGCGACCGCGGTATTGAGTGGCATCTTGTCGATGAGGCGCCGCTGCGGGTCGATCCTCGCGAACCGCGCCGCGGTATCGAAATAGACCTTGCGGAGTTTCGCGATTTCGCTGGCGTCGAGATTTGTCAGCGGATCAGGCCGGTCCTTGACCAGCGCCCAGAAGGCATCCACCATCGCATTTACCGTCGGCGGTTCGGACAGCGTCTGCAAGCGAGGATGGCTGTCCAGGATCTGGTCGAGCAGTGTGGTGCCCGAACGCGCAAAGCCCGTGAGAAATACCGGCGAATCGTCCCTGAGTGCATCGTCCTGCCCGTTCCAGGCGTCGGGGAGCATCGGAGTGAGACAGCTGGCCGCGCGGTCCAGGTCGCGCCGATAGGCGCGGTGGTCGTAGGTGCCCGGCAGTGCCGCGGCCACCAACCGGTTTCCCTCTGTCATGTTCCGGAACGCGTGATCGGCGTCGCCGACCCGGTCATAAAGCTGGCCGAGCAGCAGACGCAGTTCGCCGTCTGCCATCTGGTCATGCGGCCTTTCCAGGACGCGTTCCAGCAGATTGATTGCTTCCTGGTGGCGCCCGTCGTTGCGCGCCAGTTTCGCGGCAACGGTCATGAGCGCCGTATTGTCCGGGGCCAGGACGAGCCCTCGTGCGGCGAGGGTCTTGGCCTCGTCGAGATGGCTTCTCTTCTCTTCGAGGGCGGCAAGTGTGGCCAAGGCGTCCACGAAATCCGGCTGGATGGCGAGTGCCTGACGGAGCCGCGCGCACGCTTCGTCGACACTGCCTTCGCGATCGAGTGCGATGCCGGCATTGCACAGCACCTGCGGAGCCCGGGGCGCGAGCGACAGTGCGTGATTGAGCCATTTCAGGGCTTCGACCCGCTCGCCCTGGGCGGACAGAACCGCACCCAGATTGCTCGCGGCTGCCACGAAGTCGGGCTGTAGCGCACATGCCCGGCGATAGCTCGCGACCGCTCCGTCCAGCAGGCCCTGTTCGCGCAAGGCGTTGCCAAGCAGGTAATGCCCTTCAACGAGGTCCGGATCGATTGCCACCGCCTCGCGGTAGCGGGCCGTGGCCTCCTGCAGCTGACCCTGGCATTGGAGCGCGGCACCCAGCGCCACGTGGGCGGTGGCGAGGCGCGGCCGGATGCCGAGCGCGGTTCGAGCGCTCGTTTCGGAGTCCGCATAGGATCCGAGCCGGCGATGGATGACCGCAAGCAGTACCCAGATGTCCGCGTCTTGCCGCTCGGCCCGGACAAGGGTGCCGCATAGATCGCGGGCTTCCGGAAACTTCCCGGCGCGCATAAGTGTCTCGACTTTGGCTCTGCGGGAGCGCGCCAGCACGTTGTTTTTCGCCATTGCCATTGTTCATTCACGTTAAGTTGCGGTCGGGGGCGACCTGCCGGAATACTAACAGTTCGAGACAGGGCGGCTGAAGCCCTTGCGTTCTCAGAAATCTCTCTACCGTATCTCCTGGCACGACCCGGATCAGCGAAGAAGCAGGATCCAGGGAGGCCGGGGTATATGCTAGATTCCGCCACCTTCCCTTACTCAAAGGGCAATCGTTTTGCGGGAAACCAGATTTCAGGATCGATGAGACACCAACCTTCCCGACGATAAAATCTGTTTTTGCTGCAAATACTTGGAACATATCCATGCGGGTATCTTCCAGCAATTTGTCGAAAATATTTACAGAAATAGAAAGGATTGATGAAGGTAGTTGCTTTATTAATGTTTAATACCTAATTGATTTTAAAAGAAGACATGGCCAGCGCCGATCCAGTTCTTTAGTCGAAAAATCTTACAAAATTGAATCCTGATCAATTTGGAATTGGATTAATAGACTATATCTTATTGTTTTATCATGTCCTTTTTACCGATGTACATTGCGGCACGGCATTTGCTTTTCCTCTGATCACGGCAAACCCAGGATTGCCATGACATGGTCAACCCGGGGTGTCGGTCTGCACGCGACGGCATCGCCAGAGTTGATATTGCAGGGATGTCGTCCCTATCTGAAATTTCGGAGGAGGAGTGTTTCGATGAAGATGAATAAAACTGTACTAAGCACTGCAGTCGGCCTGGCGCTTGGTCTGGCCAGCCTGACCACTTATGCTGCCACGGTCAACAACACCGAGTACCTGACCATCACGCCCGGTGCAGCCACTTACAGCACGGGCAGCAGTCCTGTTGTCATCGGTGCCACCGGTTCGTATTTCGGCATGGACACGAACAAAGACAGCAAGATCCAGTTGAGTGAGCTGGACATGCTTTCCCAAGGCACCACGGGCTTGGTGTTCGGGGTGACCACCGCTCA